>CALLZX010000408.1 GCA_937858935.1 uncultured Ignavibacteriales bacterium
GCAAATCAAGTTGGTCAATAGGTGTGGATGGTTTCATCATTGGTTCGGGAAATGTAAAACACGCCGTTCATATCCCTTTTCCTAAAAGAAGGAAGAAAGCATTAATATTTGCTTTGTCCTTTTTTGTTGTTACTTCTATGCCAACAATATTATTACTTGGATTACAAAATGGAGAAACTTTAATAACCATTTTTGCATTTGTTTCTTTCTTTCTTTATGCAATTCTCCCAATGATATTTTCAATAAAATATACTATTTCTCAAAAAACTAGTCTTGAATTAGAAGTAAGAGATGATGATGAAATTTTAAGATCACCAGTATTTCCACCAAGTGGGAAATTACGTGAAAAAGATAAAGACTCGGAACCATATAAGTATAAAATTTACTAATTGTTGCCTAACCTTGTTAACATGTAAAAACCCAGCCCTTTAACCAAAGCCCTAATGCCCTTCCCCATAAACTTTTTCTCCTGCTTCAATCCTTAGCTTCAGATAATTTTGTAATGGCGGCAAAGGACACGTTGCATATTTAGTAAATACACAAGGCGGATTGTAGGCTTTATTAAAATCTAAAAGTATTGTTCCTGTTGAGTCCGGTTTATTAACATACATAAATCTTCCGCCGCCGTAAGTTTCATCGCCGCTTGTCTGGTCTGCAATTATTAAAAACAATTTATCTCCGCCCTCATCAACGGCATCTATCCTGTGTGTCTTTCCATCACGTTCAAACACAACTGCGCCCGGGGATTTTTCTTTACTTATTTGTCCAAGTACATTTGGTACATCAATTTCCTTAACGGGATTATATGCTTCAAACTTTGCTGTTATCTTCCAGCTTTCATCAATAGGATATCTCTCAACCCCCTTAAAGTTTTTTACAAGATCCGAATTCAAATCACGAAAACGAATTCCATACAAAGTATCTCTTACAATCAAATTAAATTTTACAGAACCAATTTGTAAAACCGTTACATCACTTTTCTGATCATCTACTAAAACAATTTCTTTAACAGACATATCGCCAAGCATAACATCAACACCATCTAAAGCTCTAAATGTTACAACGGAATCCTTAAAAATAAATGAGCCGATATGTTCCGGCAGTTTTGATGATTCAACAACAATATCATTATCCTTTGCAGAACCAAATGTACTTTCCCCTTGCTTTAACCAGAATCTTCCAACAAGATTAAGCCAGCCATCATCAGCTTTTAACCTGTTAACTCGCTTCACATCCCATTCGTTAATTTCTTTAATATAGTTCGGATCAGCAGTTGGTTTTTGTGTGCAGGCGATTGTAAAAATCAAGACAAAATAAATTAAAAAACTTTTTAACACATAAACTCCAAATGATTTATTATCTTAAAATTATTAATACTAGACTATAATACTATTGGTCCAACGGAAAAACTACTTTAAATTTTGTACCGTGATTAGACTCAACGGTTAAGGTACCGCTTAGCTGTTGGGTAAGCATATTTATCAATTGTAACCCCATACCTTTTGCTTCATTAATATTAAAATTATTTGAAACACCAACACCGTCATCGGCAATTTCAATTACTGCCTCTTCATTTGTTTTTTTTAGACTAACGTAAATGTTTCCATGTTTATGATTGGGAAAAGCATACTTAAGAGAGTTTGTTAAAATTTCATTTACTATTAAGCCAACTGAAGAAGCTGTTCTGGGTGATGTTTCTATATTATCAAAAGATGATTTAATTTCAATTCTGATTGCATCTTCTAAATAAGATTCTGCAAGTGAATTGGTTATTTGATTTAAGTATTCGCCAAGATCTATTTTCTGTGATATACCGCTTAAATTTAGCAAAGAATACATTTTGGAAAGTGTTCCGATTCTCATTTCCAGATTCTCTAATATCTTGTTTGCCTCCTTGTTGTCCAGTTTTTCCCGCTCAAGATACATAAGTGATTTAATTAAATTAAAACTATTCTTTACACGATGCAGAAGCTCACGATGCAGTGCTTCTTTTTCCATTGCGGCATTCTTTAATATTTGCTCGGCCCTTTTTCGATCCGTAATATCCTTAACATATCCCCAGAATTCAACAAGATTCTCTTTATCATCAAATACGCCAATAATGTTTTCTAAAGTTTGAATGTGTTTTCCGGATTTTGTAATAATTTCGCCCTCATAGTTTGTTAATTTTTTTTCTTTCCTGATTAGATTTAAAAAATCAATTCTTTGCTGAGCTTGAGAATAATGAGAAACCGGATCTGATTTTAAAAGTTCTTCAATACTTTCATATTCCATCATATTAACATAAGCCTGGTTGCATGTTTTTAGGCCGCTTTCAGGAGTAGATAGAAAAACCCCGCTTAAATCTTCTTCAAAAAAGCGGCGATATTTTTCTTCACTCTCTTGCGTTTTCTTCTTTTCGGCTTCAAGATCTTCCAGGATATTAAGTAATGCTACTGATTTGTCCTTTAAAAAATTTTCGCTTTTTTCAAGCTCAATTATCTTATCTTTAAGCAATGGATAATAGCTCTTTACAGAAGATTTCTCCTCAAATCCCAAAAATTTATTTCTAATTTCTGCAAGGTTTTTTTCTATATCAGAGTGCATTTCGGTAACACTCCTCTATTGATTTTAAACTTACCAATTTAGGATTTGTTGCTAAGCAGCCATCCATAAGTGTTTTTTGCGATAACATCTTTATATCTTTTTTCTCAACCCCAATTTCTTTTAATGTATAATTTATTCCAATACTGCTTTTCAGTGTTCTAATTCCATTTTTTAAAATTGATTTTACTTCATCTTGATCTTTGAATTTTACTTTAGGACTAAAAATCCTTGCAATATCTGAATATTTTTCAGGAGCAGCATCAAAATTAAAATCAATTACTGATTCAAGCAGCAGTGAATTACATTCACCATGAGCTAAATCAAATGAGCCTCCAAGACTGTGAGCCATTGAATGAACCAGACCCAGGCTTGCATTTGAAAATGCAAAACCAGCTAATAGGCTTCCCATCATCATATTATTTCTATAATTCATATTATGCGGTTCAGAATATGCTCCTGGTAAATTTGCAACAATCAATTCAATAGATTTTAAAGCGTTAATATCTGTAATTGCAGAACTTGCATTCGAAACATAAGCCTCAATAGCATGAACCAATGCATCCATTCCGGTTTCCGCAGTTAACTCTGGAGCCATTGTTGTTGTTGTTTCGGGATCAATCAATGCTATATCGGGCACAACTAATTTACTTACAATTCCCAATTTTCTTTTCTGTAAGCTATCGCTAATAATTGCAAACTGAGAAACATCTGCACTTGTGCCGGCAGTTGTAGGAATACAGATTAATGGTAGTCCTGGTATTTTAACTTCATCAATACCTTCAAATTCTGTAACATTAACATTATTCGTAGATGTTATATTTATAGCCTTTGCACAATCCATTGGGCTGCCACCGCCAAGAGCGAGTACAATATCGCATTTTTCATACTTTAATATTTCTGCACCTCTCATTACCTCGTTGTCTTTGGGATTTGGAGTAATTGTATCAAATAAAACATAGTCAAGGTTTGCGGATTTAAGATTCTCCTCCAGAATTTTTAACCAACCGGCATCAGCAATACCTTTATCGGTAACAAGAAAGATTTTTGATGCTTGAAATCTCTTAACATACTTACTTGCTAAATGTAACGCACCTTCCCCAAAAACAAATTCCGGAACAAGAAATTTTCGCAGTTTGGAAAAGTCATTTTGCATACTATGTTAACTCCTTTAGTTTCAACTCAAGTTCCGAAATTTTATCTTTTAGTTCAATCATTTTTAATTCACGTCCAACAACTATTTTTTCAAAGCGTTCAAGTTCTTCTTTTCTCTGAAGAATTTCTTCTTCGGCTTTTTTACGACCAGTTATATCCTGGCTTAATGCAGAAACACCGATAACTTTGCCATCAGAAATAATCGGGCTTAATGTTACTTCATAAAACTTCAGCTCATTGTCAAGTTTATTTGAAAATCTAAACATCAACTGTTCACCAGATAATACTGCATCATATTTTGGCTTCCAGAGTTCTTTCATTTCAGGCGTGAGAATACTTAAAGCGTTCATTCCCCTTTTTAATTCAACGTTAAATGCTTTAAGAAATTCTTGTTTAAAGAAATCATTCACAAAAATAAAGTTATGGTTATTATCTATTGACCAAATAGCTTCATTTCTGTTATTGACTAATGAATTTAAATTTGCTTCCGAATTTCTTAAAAGTTCATCAGCCATTTTACGTTCTGTAATATCTTGTACCATACCAAGCATACGGTACGCCTTGCCATCTTTATCGTTAAATACATTTCCTGTTTCAAGCACCCACCTTATATTTCCATCGGGGTGAACAACTCTATGCTCTACTCTGTAATTTTCATTTCTTTCTATTGTAGCTTTTATTTTTTCTTCAATCAGCGGAATGTCATCTGGATGTAATCGTTTCCAGAACTCTGCCATTGTGCCTTTAAATTCTCCTGGTTTAAGACCAAACATCGGAATGACAAGTTCCGACCAGGATAATTCATCAGTAAGCATATTCCAATCCCAGCTGCCTATATTCGCTGCCTTCTGTGCAAGAGAATAACGCTCTTCGCTTATTCTTAATGCTTCTTCAGCTTCTTTTCGATTAGTTATATCTGTTGATGTTCCAAGCACCCCATAAAGTTTACCTAAATCATTTATTAAAGGAATTTTATTTGTATCAAACCAGGCAATTTTATTTCCTGATTGATGCTGTGTTTCGATAATATTTAATTTTGCAACACCACTATTCATTACTTGTTTATCGTCTGCTTGATATTTTTTAGCTTCAGTTTTTGCCCAAGGTAAATCAAAATCGGTTTTACCAATAATTTCGTCTGCATTTTTTAATCCTGCTCCAATTGCAAAGGCAAGGTTGCATCCTAAATAAGTTGAATTCATATCTTTCCAAAAAACAACACCTGGAAATTTATCAAGGACATTTTGAAGCATTTGTTGTGATTCTTTTAGAGCAATCTCAGTTTTTTTTCGCTCCGTTATATCAAGGGCTGTAAAAGTCACACCTCCGGAAATATCACGTAAGTTTAATGGAGTCGAACTTAAAAGCACATCAATGATCTTTCCGTTTTTACAAACCCACTTTGTTTCGACAGTGCCTGTACCAGACTGCTCTATTTGTTTATATTTTTCTTTTCCAACTAATTCAAACTCTTCAACCGTTGGATAAAGCATAAGAGCACTATTACCTATTAGTTCATCGCGATTATATTCAAGCATCTTACACATTGTATCGTTTACTTCTAATAAAACACGATTTGATGTCATTCCAATACCAACTGGTGCCGCTTTAAATATGCTATTTAATTTGTTTTCATTCTTTTTCAATACCTCTTCAGCAAGTTTTCTTTCATTTATATCAGAATGTGAGCCTGATATTCGTAATGCTTTTCCATCGCTGTCTTTTTCGGCAACTTTACCTCGCGCAAGAATCCAGCAATAACTCCCATCTTTTTTTCTTAATCTAAATTCAACAGAAAAAGGATTTAACATCTCAATGGCTGAAAGAATGGTAGTCTCAGACTTAATTAAATCATCAGGATGTAAAAGCTCTTTCCATTTTTCATAACTAGGGTTAAACTCATTTGGTTTGTAACCAAGCATTGTATAATAACGCGGACTGAAATAAACCGCTCCGGTTTTTAAATTCCAATCCCAAATTCCATCAGAGTTTCCTTCAAGAGCATATCTTAGTCTTTCTTCGCTAAGTTTTAAACTTTCTTCTGTTTTTCTGTTTTCATCAATATCAAGGTGTATTCCAACAGCTCTAAGTGGATTACCATCATCATCTCTTTCAGAAATCTTTCCCCAATTCAATATCCATTTATAATTTCCGTTTTTACATTTTAATCTATGCTGAACTTTATAGAATTCTGTTAGCCCTTGTTCATGTCTCTCTGCTTCGTTTAATGCCGTCTTTATATCATCCGGATGGATATTTGATTTCCAGAAATCCAGGTTATTCTTCATTTCCTCAGGATCGTAACCAAGCATCGTTGCCCAGTTATCACTTCTGTTAACAATTCCCGTTTTAAAGTTTTGATCCCAAAGCCCAATTTGCGCTCCTTCTAAAGCAAGGTTTAAGGTTCTTTCACTATCTCTTAGCGCTTTTTCGGATAAAAGCCGTCGTGTAATATCTCTGGTTACACCAATAATTCCAATTGGGTTATTTTCCTTATCCAAAAGAAATCTTGCTCTTATTTCAGTAAGAAAAACTGTTCGGTCTTTTTTTATCTGTTCCAGTTCAAACGTAACACTATTATCTTCTTTTTTATTTTTGATATATGAACTTATTTCTTCCGATAAAATATTAAAAACTTTTTTTGATGATTCTTCGGTAAGAAAATCCTGAAGATTGAGTTTCAGCATTTCATCTACTGTATATCCATGCATTTTTTCTATTGATGGACTTACATATGTAAATCGAAAGTTCATATCCATAGTCCAGATAACATCATCGATTTGTTTTTCCAGAGTCTGAAATTTTCGATCACTTTCTAAAAGTTTATTTTCACTTTCAAGTCTTAACCGATGTGCATCAAAAAGTTTAAAGGCCATTTTTATAGATGCCATTAAAACAGTTTCTCCGCTGTTTTTAACAACATAGCCGTAGGAAGTTATCTTTTCGGTTTTTTCAACTATTTCTTTTTCGGTATGATTGGAGAGAAAAACGATAGGTACGTCTTGGTTTTTAAGAATCATCTGGGCGGCTTCAGTTCCATCCATTCCTTTGCCCAAATCAATATCCATTAGGATCAAATCAAGATTGGAATTCTCTGAAGCTATCTTAATTGCTTCATTTCCATTTCCGGCAATTATAACACTGTAGCCGTTTTTTTTGAGAGTGCTTGCTTCGGCCATCGCAATAATCGCCATATCTTCAACAAGAAGAATGGTTTTCTTAGATTCTGAAATCATTATTTCTCCCTGATATTTGAGAGTAATGCCTTTTTCCCCATCCGTTTTTTCTAAAACTAAATATTATAAAACAAATGAATATTTTTGTTAACAAAGTGTTTTATTATTATCGATCTAAATGTGTAAATAATTAAGACAAATATCCATGATTTTTCGTTTTTTAATTTAAAAAGATTGTTTGGCTGATTTATGAATAAAATTTTTGAAATTTTAAAAAATAATTTTGGTTACGATGAATTCCGTGGTGAGCAGGAATCTATCATAAAAAGAATTGTTGATGAACAAAAACATTCCCTTGTTTTAATGCCAACTGGCAGCGGTAAATCATTGTGTTATCAAATTCCGGCTCTTTATTTTGATAACAGTACAATTGTAATAAGTCCGCTTATAGCACTAATGCAGGATCAGGTTGATGTTTTGCGAAAGAAAAATATTCCAGCAGCATTTATCAACTCAACTCTATCAAAACAAGAAAGAGAAAAAAGACTGAATGATTTTACGAACGGCAAAATTAAACTGCTTTACGTAACTCCGGAAAGATTCCGTAAACCTGATTTTATTGAACAGATAAAAAGAACTAAAATAGATTTGCTTGCTGTTGATGAAGCACATTGTATTTCTGAGTGGGGGCATGATTTTCGTCCTGATTACTCCCGCATTGGTGAGTTCAGGGAATTAATGGGCAATCCGCTTACAATTGCTCTAACGGCAACAGCAACACACAATGTTCAGGAAGACATCATAAAAAAACTTCATATCAACAAAGAAGAAATTAAAATTTTCCATCAAGGGATTGAACGCCCAAATTTAAGATTAGAAGCTGTTGATGTATTTGATGACAAAGAAAAACTTAAAGAAATAATTTCTACACTTGAAAAGTATGATGGATGCGGAATAATTTATTTTTCCTTAATCAAAACCCTGGAAAGATTTTCCGAAATCCTGGGCGATAAAGGATTCAGGCATGGGGTTTATCACGGCAAGCTGGAAGACAGACAAAGAAAAGGTATGCAGCGTGATTTTCTTAACGGAAAACAAAAACTAATCCTGGCAACAAATGCCTTTGGAATGGGAATAGATAAAGCTGATATAAGATTTGTAATTCATTCAGAGGTTCCTTCATCAATTGAATCTTATTATCAGGAAATAGGACGAGCCGGAAGAGACGGTAATGACTCACTTTGCCTTTTGCTTTACAATCAGGAAGATCTTTACACGCAAATGGAATTTATTAAATGGTCCAACCCGGATGCAAATTTTTATTCCGCAATGTATGATATTTTAAAACGAGAAACGGGATTAATTAATTCCAGCGGAGTTGATTATATCCGGGAACAAATAAGTTTTAAAAATAAAAGTGATTTTAGAGTTGAGACTGCTCTTGCTATGTTAGATCGCTACAGTGTTACAGAAGGCGATGTTGAAAAACAAAACTTGCAAATCGTTAGTGAACTTCCTGATATTTTACAGGATGAAGATTATCTAAAAGAAAAGCTTTTAAATGATAATAAAAAACTTCTTTCTGTAGTAAATTATTTTAGAGGTGAAAAATGCCGCAGAGTTTTTATTTCAGATTATTTTGGTTTCCCTGGTGAACAGCCTTGCGGTAATTGTGATAACTGCACAATAAATGGCAATGCAAAGATTTAAAGAAGCACGCTTACGTTAATGTTTTTATATTTTTTTATTAAAGATGTTTTTTGTCATTACAGTGAAAACGGGAGTCTATTCCAATAAAAAAAATAGGTTCCCATTTTCGGGGGAATGACAATTTTTGCTCGTCTTTGTTTAATTCTACTTCTTCAACTTATCTTTAAATATTTTTTCAAACTTTTCTACTTTGGGTGTAATAACATATGCACAGTAACCCTGGTTTGGATTGTTCTCATAATACTCCTGATGATAATCTTCCGCAGGATAAAAATTTTCAGACTTAGATATCTCTGTTACAATTGGTTTAACCCAGATTTTTTCATCGGTTAACTTGTTTAAATAAAATTCTGCTTTTTGTTTTTGTTCTTCGTTGTGATAAAAGATTACAGATCGGTATTGTGTTCCAATATCATTTCCTTGTTTGTTTAGAGTTGTTGGATCATGAGTTTTCCAGAATATTTCCAAAAGTTCATCATAAGTAACTAGAGCAGGATCAAAAGTTATCTGTGTGCATTCTGCATGTCCTGTGGTTCCATCGCAAACCTCTTTGTAGGTGGGATTTTTAACGCTTCCTCCAGAGTATCCTGAAACAACTGAGATAACTCCGTTTACTCTTTCAAAAATTGCCTCTGTGCACCAGAAGCAACCGGAACCAAATGTTGCAATTTCTAATTTTGGATTTTTATCATTCATAATATTTTTCATTTCTTGTTTTGCTTCAGATTTACTTTCATTACAACCGATTGAGATTATGGCTATAATGAATAAAATAAAAGTTATGTTTAATATATTTTTCATTTTTAATCTCTTATTTATTATTCTCAGTGTTACTCCGTGTTTTCTCAGTATAACTCCGCGTATGAATATTAAATCCATATCAAAGAATCACAAAGTTTTTTACAGAGTAATACAATAGAAAATTATTTTTTCAAAAGTTTAAATGCATGCATCCATCTATTTTCTAAAAATCCAGGAATGCACCATAAAATACAAAGGGGCTCAATTGCACGTGCTGCTTCAGCTTTACCCATATCTTCAATTTCCCAACCGAAAGTATTTAAGATACCCTTCACTTGTGATTTTGCATTATCGCTATTCCCCGCAATAAACATTGTTGGTTTAATTCCACCAAAATCTGGATTGACCATTAAAGCTGAGCCAACACAACTAAATGATTTTACGAAGTTAGATTTTGGGAATTTACTTTGCAGTTGTTCCATTAAAGAATAATTCTGATCTGTAAAAAATTTAAGCACACCATTAACGGGTGGAGTTTCCTCAATTGGATTTGTTGCATCAATAATTGTTTTATCTAAAAGATTACTACTGCCCGCTTTTTCTAATATACTTAATGCTGCTGTACCTTTAACAGCAAGCACTATTATATCGCCGAAATTTGCTGCCTGTTCAAAGGAGCCAACTGAAGCGCTAGGACCAGAGTTTTTTAACCAATCATTTAACTTACTTGGATTCCCTGTTCCTATCTTAACTTGATGTCCATGCTTTATAAATCCGGAACCAAGTATTTGCCCTACAACTCCAGAACCTAATATTCCAATTTTCACCTTGCCTCCTTACTTTTTAAATATTATTAATAATTAAAACTACTCAACCATTTTTATTGTGCATAAACATATAACAATAAACTTATAATATAAATTCACTTTCTTTTTCTTATTTGATTTTATGATAATTATCACACCAGATTAAATAAACTCCATATTGTTTAAGCAAAAACAAATTTATAGATTCAGAATAGTATCTTAATAAAAACATTTTATTTCCACATTAAAGGTATTTGTGGGCAAGAAAATTGCAATTGCTGTTCCTAAAGGCGGAGTTGGCAAAACAACAACCGCTGTAAACCTTGCTGCTGCTTTAGCAATTGCAGAAAAGAAAACCCTTCTAATAGATTTTGATCCTTCCGGAGCCTGCTCTGTATCTCTCGGTTTTGAAAATGAAGTTTTGCGTGGTGATATTTTTCAGGTAATCAGTTTTATTAAGCACATTGATTCTGTTATTCATAAAACAGAGTTACCAACTTTAGATTTTATTCCATGCAGCATCAACTCCGGAGAAATTGAAGAACGAATTAATAGGCTTACAAGAAATATTTATTTGTTTGAAAACATTCTTAATCAATATGCCCTTGAGCAATATGATTATATAATAATCGATTGTCCTCCATATTTAAAAGGATTAACCACTGTTGCATTAACTGCTGCAGACTCAGTTCTGGTTCCAATCCGCGCAGGACAATTTTCAATCTCAGCACTTAAGAAAATGTATAATCATATTTTGTGGGTTAGAGAAAATCTTAATAAAAGATTATCTGTTGAAGGAATTTTACTGACTATGTTTGAGCCCAATACAAAAGCCTGGGGATTAACTAAAAAAGTACTGTTTGAAAATTTTGGAGATGATATCCTTCATACTGTAATTCCCAAAAGCACCACCATAACTGAAGCTGAGTTTTATGGTAAACCTACAATGTTGTTTGATGTTAAGTCGAGTGGTTCAGTTGCTTATCTGCAACTTGCAAGTGAGCTGATGAATAAAGGATTACTCTTAGAACATTAAATTATATTGTTATTATTCTTATGAAAAAGCCCCGAATTAATCGGAGCTTTTTTATTAGGATTAATTTCTATTTAAACTTTAACTTTATACTTGAGTTGTATCTGTTGGTGTTTTTTTCTTTCTAAGTAAAATCACCAATCCAATTATAAACACAATTGCAAGACCAGCCACTGCATACAGCCAGGTAAGGCTTTGTGGTGATACAACAGATTTCCATTCAGATATCTTTTTTTCAATCACATCTTTTTGTTCAGTTGCCAACAATTTGTTATCAATCAAATAAGGCATCCACTCCGATGAAATAGTTTTAAACCAAACACTATCTGCAAACAATGTATACGCGTTTTCTGAATCCTCTTTGCTTTTTACGCCATAATTTTTTATTTCATCAGCGATGTACTGGGATAAAACATTAGTAAAATCATCACCATTATTAAAGTTTTGAAGATTGATATTATTTAAAGAAAACTCTTCATTTATAGATTCCCAGGCTTCTTTTCTTATACGATTTGACCAAACATTAAAAAGATTATCAATGTCTTTTAATTCTGCAGATTTATCTCCCTTGGTTGCATATACATCAACAAGCTTAGGACCTATTTTACGCCACATGGTAACAAAATTTTGCTGTTCATTTTTTACTGCATCTAGGTCACTCGCTTTAAGTGAAGTAACTTCTAGAAATCTGCTGTTATCTCTTAAAGATTTTTTTACAACAGCCAGCAAATTATTTTTTTCAACCTGTGAGTATACTTGTTCTTTATCCTGCTGAGTCATTGTAGAAACATCCCCGGCTAATTTGGGAGTTAAACTATCCACAATGCTAAAAATTAACTGATCACGTTTTAAAATTGTTGTTCTTAAATCAGCAACTAATTTTTCTAATTTTTCAATTGTTGCGGCATCCTTTTTACGCTGAGATTCTATAACCGTAATCTGATTAATTAATTCATTATTCCTTCTGTTTAAGAGATCAACTTCAGATTTTAATGTTGTAACTTCTGTTTGCAATACTGTTATTGATGTAAAATCTTCTCGCCTCAGATCAAGCGAAGAAGCAAGATTTTCAAATGCAGAATTAAAATTTTCCGGATAAAGACTTTCATCCAAAATGCCTCTCTTTGCAGAAAAATCACGCTTAAGGTTATCGATCTCTAATGATAAGTTATCTAGATCTTCTAGGTTTGTTGCTAGTTTAATTCCATCTGAAAGTTTTTGATATCTTTCCTTAAAACTTTGCACCATCTCATAATCTGACTGCGCAAAAATAGATGTGGCCGTTAAAAGAAATAAAAAAAGTATTACATATTTTATTATTAATCGTTTCATTTTACACCTTCCTCAATTCCCTCAGAAGTAAGTTTAAAAGTTTTTCCATCATCTATAAGCTCAATAAATGAACTTCGTTGATTGAAAGCAGGATTTAGTAAACCGGTTTCTTTTACAAGAATTTTATTTTGAAGACTAAAGGCATTTTTTTGAACAGAAAAAACATAAACATTCTTAAAGTCGTTAGCTGTCATAAAATAAAAGCCTTCATTATTTCTAATAAGATGAAGAGTTTTACCAGCATAGGATAATGAATCCTGTGTTTCATCAAAGAACAAAGCTTTTGTATTAAAATTTATCGAATGCCTGTCTTCCTTAACAAATCCGTCTTTATCTACTTTAAGTACTGACTCAATCGGCCAGCTAAACTGAGCTGGTTCTAGTAGCAAAGAAGAGCATGCTGCAAGCAGAGTGATTGATATAAATATTAAAAATAATTTTATGTGTTTCATTTTCTCTCCATAGTAAAATCGTGAATGTAAACTTAAGAAATCCATATGCATCTCGAAAGACCAAAATTGAAGAAATTTGTGCTAATACTAGCGGATTTTACGATTTTGGGTATGCACTATAATTACCGGGGTGCTAATTGTCGAAATTTTCATATTCAGTTTTAGGACTGTCATTTTCAGGTAAAGAATCCTTTGGAATGGGTCTGCCTGATTTTTTTAACGCATCTGTAAGTAAAAACTCTATCTCCGCATTTATGCTGCGTAAATCATCAGCCGCCCATTTTTCAAGCGCGGCATAAACATTACTATCAATTCTTAACAGAAATTTTTTCTTTTCACTCATATCAAGTCTCAATTGGCTTCATAATTATTAATTTCAACTTCCTGTACCATTTCTTCTATTCTCAAGTATCAAGTACCATATAATCATAACAACCCAAGGATTCTCATCAATTAGTGAAGAAGTTTTTTGAATTGTTACAACATTTTTTTCTTTGAGTGATAATTTATTTTGAAACATTAATAGCAATTCATCTACCTCAGAAAACACCTGACAGGATTTTTTAAATGCACCAAATTTAAGATTCAGTTTTTTTCCATTCTGTATATCGATTGATCCCCTAGTTTTAAAAAAGTTTGTTCTTAATGAAGCAAAAGTTAAATCATAACCAAATTTTCGAATCGCTATTTCTGATTTCCAAAAACTTGGTCTTATTATCTCATACTTTTCTTCAAAACCTTCTATCACCGCGGTTAAGCTAAAGAATTTTGGAAAGTACATCTTTGCCAGTAGTTCATTCGAAGATCTGAACTCGTATTCACGTTTAAAGAAAGAAGGTTGAAGAAGTATCAGATCTTCACCGATATAACTTGAAAGCAAACGCATTTTTTAGCCTTAATAAATTTTATTTAGAGAGATGACATCTTTTCTACAGATGTCATCTCTGTGTAATTAATTTTATTGATACAGCGTACCTGTATTAATAACAGGTTGAGTTGATGTTTCAGAAACAAGTGCAACCATTAAATTATTTACCATTGTTGCTTTTTTATCTTCATCAAGTTTTACAATATTTTGTTCACTTAGAGCCGTAAGAGCCATCTGAACCATGCCTACTGCACCCTCAACAATTTTTGCTCTTGCTGCAATAACAGCTTGAGCCTGCTGTCTTCTTAGCATTGCCTGGGCAATTTCCTGGGCGTAAGCTAAATGGCTAATTCTTGATTCAATAATTTCAACCCCGGCAACTTCTAATCTTGTTTGCAAAGTATTTTTTAGATTTTCTGCAATCTCTAGTGGAGTGCCGCGTAAGGATGGTTTATCATCATCAACATCATACGGATATTCTGATGCCATTGAGCGAATTGCTGTTTCACTTTGTATTGCAACAAACTGTTCGTAATTCTGAACATCAAAAATAGCACGGGCTGAATCTACTACTCGCCAAACGATTACAGTTGCAATTTCTATGGGATTTCCATGCAGATCATTAACTTTTAGTCGTTCACTGTTAAAGTTTCTAATTCTAAGAGTAACATGTTTTTTGGAAGTAAACGGATTTACCCACCAAAAACCAGATTCTTTAACTGTGCCCGTATATTTACCAAATAAAATTAATACTTTAGATTCGTTTGGTTGAATAACCATAAATCCGCCAAAGCTTAAGAAAGAGATAAATACGAGTGGAAAGAAAAACCACAGAATCATGGTATCTTCAGTCCTAATACCAGTCGCTAATAGAAAAACATCTAAAGCGAAAAGCCCGATTACAATAAATAAAGCAATAAAACCATTTGTCTTATTAGCTGTTTTTTCAGTTATTTTGTCCATTTTGCACTCCTAAATAAATTTGCTATCGTAATGATATCAAATTGATAGCAAATAATCAAGTGGTATTTGAAAAATGGTAACTTAAAATTATAATATAATGTTTTCTGCAGATTTTTGAATTATTTGTGTTACGTTGATGTTGTAAGTGGTAAATAATAAGGACTTATGAAAATTCTCTTGACCGGTGTAACCGGATACATAGGCAAAAGACTTCTTCCTGTTTTGATTGAATTAGGACACGAAGTTGTTTGTTGTGTACGCGATAAAAATAGATTTCCCAAAGATGGAGTTTATAAAAATCCAAAAGTATCCTTGATTGAAATTGATTTTCTGAAGGACATTAATAGTTCAGGTTCGAGTTTAAGTACTATTAAAAATATTGATGCCGCCTACTATCTAATTCACTCAATGAGTTCTAATGTAAAAGACTTCGGTTCGCTGGAAGAAAAATCTGCAAACAATTTTATAAAACTTGTCGAACCAACATCTGCAAAGCAAATTATTTATCTTGGTGGAATTGCAAATGAAGAAAAGCTGTCCAAACATCTTGCATCAAGAAAAAAAGTTGAAAAAATTCTTTCAACAAGCGGCATTCCGCTAACATCAATCAAGGCAGGAATAATTGTTGGATCCGGAAGCGCTTCGTTTGAAATCATTCGTGATCTTGTGGAAAAGCTTCCCTTGATGATCACACCGAAATGGTTGAATACAAAACATCAACCGATTGCCATCAGAAATATATTAGAACACTTAACCGGGGTTTTACTTAAGCGCGAAACATTTAATAAATCTTATGATGTTGGCGGACCGGATATTTTAACTTACAAACAAATGCTTTTACAATTAGCAGAAGTGCGCGGACTTAAAAGACTTATTCTTACCGTTCCTGTGATGACTCCACGCCTATCATCTTACTGGCTTTACTTTGTTACATCAACTTCATATATGCTAGCAATAAATCTTGTAAACAGTATGAAGATAGAAGTTGTTGCAAAAAATAACGAGCTTGAAAATATGCTTGGTATAAAACCAATATCTTACAAAGAAGCTGTACAGCTTGCATTTCAAAAGATAGAACAAAATAATGTTGTATCAAGTTGGAAAGATTCTCTTGTATCAAGTTACGTTGATAATTCGTTGTTCGAACATATCAATGTTCCGATTAATGGTTGCTTTACAGATAAAAGAGAAAAAGAAATTAAATCAGACGTTGATCAAGTTGTTAACAACATTTGGTCAATCGGTGGTGAGCGTGGTTGGTATTACGGTGATTGGCTTTGGCACTTGCGAGGATTTTTAGACAAACTTTTCGGTGGCGTAGGGTTACGAAGAGGAAGAACTAGTAAAACAGAAATCCACACCGGTGATACTCTCGATTTTTGGCGTGTGCTGGCTGCCGATAAAGAAAACAAGAGATTACTTCTCTATGCCGAAATGAAGCTTCCCGGAGAAGCGTGGCTTGAGTTTAAGATATTTAAAAAGAATGGGAAAAACTTTTTACAGCAAACTGCAACCTTCCGTCCAAAAGGATTATTGGGAAGATTGTATTGGTATTCAGTATTACCGTTTCACTACTTTGTC
The DNA here is from genome assembly GCA_937858935.1 of uncultured Ignavibacteriales bacterium. Classification (GTDB taxonomy): domain Bacteria; phylum Bacteroidota; class Ignavibacteria; order Ignavibacteriales; family Ignavibacteriaceae; genus IGN3. Next base: position 16,401 of record CALLZX010000408.1, read on the forward strand.
TTTAATGGAATGGCAGAAAATGTTATTAACTTTAAAATGAATTTATGAACAACTTAATAATAATAGCGCATCCGGATAAACAAAGTTTTTGCCATAATGGTATTTTCAAAACTATTTATAATACACTGGTTGATAATAAAGAAAATGTTGATGTGATAGACTTATATGAAGAAAAATTTAATGTATTCGGAGATGAAGAAAAAACAATTTTATATAAAGATCTAATCACCAAATCAAATCGTATATATATTATTTCACCGGTCTGGTGGTTTAGATGCACACCGTTATTGGAATCATTTTTCGATCAGGTATTAAGTCCTGGATTCGCTTATAAATTTGTTCCAATTACAAAATCATTAGGTATTCCTAAGCCGTTTTTAAAAGACAAAAAAGTAAGAACTTATTTAACACACGGAGCTCCGGCCCTGCCTGTGCTTACGTTATATGTAAACTCAGTAAAACTAAGACTTGTTATGGGAGTTTATTCGTTTGTGTTCGGTTGGTTCAGAACCAAAACACGCCAATTCTGGTCTGTACCTTTTGTTTCTGAGGATAAAAGAAAGAAATATCTCAAGAAAGTTGTTAAAGATATTGAAAAAGATCTTTATAGATGAACATATCTTTCGTTAATTCTTCCGTAATATTAATTTTCCACTAGTTATTTGAAACCTTCTTGTCCAATTCTTGTTATTTCTGTTACACTTTAAACTTTAAATTATTATAATACGTTCAGAAAGAGCAACAAATGAATTTTCTTTCCTTTACACTTGCCGCAATAATTATAAATAACTCTGTACAACAAAACGAAAACAACGTTTTAATCAATGCATCATTAATGAAAACTGAGAACCAATGGCGTATTGTAAACGATGGCGTTATGGGCGGATTAAGCTCATCAAAAGCAATTGTTAATAATGATAGTAAAATAGTTTTCAGTGGAAATGTTTCATTGGAAAATAACGGCGGATTTGCTTCACTCAGAAGTCCGGTAAAAGATTACAACTTTGAAAAGTTTTCAGGCATTGAAATTAAAATCAAAGGGGATGGAAAGCGTTATAGTGTTTCTATGAAAGAAACCACTTACTTTGAGGGATATTTTTACACCAGTTCATTTGAATCAAAGAAGGATGAATGGATTATTATTCAAATTCCTTTTGATCAGTTCAAACTATATTACTTCGGAAAAGAAACTGACTCGAACAAAAAAATTCGGCTAAACAATATCAAAGAAATATCTCTGTTGATTGGCGATAAACAGGCTGGTGAATTCAAAGCGGAAATTGATTACATAATGCTTTATTGATTAAATTAAAACGTCTTAAATAATAATTATTGTAGAAATGAATCAGGAAAAAGTAAAACAATTTGTAGAAAAGAATTCAATACAAAATTTCATAATCGCTTTAATAATTTTTAATTCGATTACAATAGGTATGGAAACTTCCAGCGCAATAATGAACTCGTTTGGAAATATTCTCCTGCTTATAGATAAAATTATACTTGTAATATTTGTGATAGAAATTTTATTGAAGTTTTATGCATATGGATTCGGTTTCTTTAAAAGCGGCTGGAATGTTTTTGATTTTTCAATAGTGGCAATTGCTTTGCTGCCAGCTTCCGGAGCACTGGCTGTATTAAGATCGTTAAGAATTTTTAGGTCTCTACGTCTTATTAAAAACTTACCAAAGCTAAGGTTTATTGTTGAAGCCCTTCTTCACTCGCTGCCTAGCTTGGGCTGGATATTTGTTTTACTTGCTCTTGTCTTCTATGTATTTGCTGTTATTGGCACAAAACTTTTTGGTGCTGCTTATCCGGAATGGTTCGGTAATCTTGGGGCTTCAATGTTTTCATTATTCCAGATAATGACACTTGAAGGATGGGCTGAAATATCTAGAGAAATTATGAAAGAATTTCCTCTGGCTAATATATACTTCATTATATTTATCCTGCTTGCATCATATACAACGCTTAACATTTTTATTGCAATTGTAGTAAATACAATGAGCGAAGTTCAGCAAAAAACTTCAGCAACCAGTGTTGAGAAAATTGAAAATATCATTCAAGATGAAAAAGAAGAATTGAAAAACGATATTAACCTTTTAAAAGAACAAATACTTAAGATGGAAGAAAAGCTTCTGAGAAAATGATGTGCAGAATTTATTGTATTTATTATACCAAATGATAATTATAAAATTTTATAAATATATTTAAGAGAGCTAAAAATGGATATTCTAAACACAATTCAATCAGCCCTTGGTGGCGGCGATAAGAAAGATGATCTTATGTCATCAGTTATGAGTCTGCTTGGCGGGCAAGGTGGATTAAATGGTTTAATCAGTCAGTTTGGTGCAAAAGGGTTAGGGGATGTTATTGGTTCCTGGGTAAGCACAGGAAAGAATCTTCCTATTTCTCCTGATCAGCTTCAGAGCGTTCTGGGAAACGATGCAATTAAAAATATAGCCTCTAAACTTGGTATGGATTCAAATGCATTAACTTCTCAACTTTCAAATCTTCTGCCTGATGTTGTAGATAAATTAACCCCTGATGGTAAGGTTACTGAAGATGATATTATGAGTAAAGGAATTGATTTGCTCGGCGGATTGTTTGGGAAGAGGTGAATTCTCCATCAATAATTAAATTCAAAGCCGTGGTAGAAATACTGCGGCTTTTTTATTGATTCCAATATTAAAGCCCACCTTCTATAAAGGAACGAATTAACCTGGTTTATTGTTTTGAATAAAAAACAAAACATTAGAAAAAGAGGATAAAGTGAAAAATAAAGTAGTAATTATAACAGGGGCTAATAAAGGCATCGGTAAAGAAGCAGCAAAAGAAATTGCAAAACTTGGTGCTAAAGTTTATATGGCTTGCAGATCACTTGATTCTGCAAACCAGGTAAGAGATGAAATTATTAAAGAATCAAGCAATCAAAATATTTTTGTAAAACATCTCGATCTTGCTTCTGTTGATTCAATTATAAATTTTGCTGAGCAGTTCAAAAAGGAAGAACCTAAACTTGATGTGCTTATTAACAATGCGGGTCTCTGGACAAAAGTAAAAAAATTAACGGACATAAATGTTGAGCAGACTTTTGCTGTAAATGTCCTTGGTCATCAACTTCTAACTCAATTACTCCTTGATGAATTGAAAAATGCGGCGCCGTCAAGAATTATAAATACTGCATCACATTTTGCCGGCGGACTTGATATTGATGACATCAATTTTGATAAAAGAAATTACAATGAAACACATGCATACAAACAAACCAAGCAGGCAAACAGAATGCTTACCCGTGAATGGGCAAGAAGATTAGAAAACGATAACATCTCTGTTTATTCGATGACGCCTGGATTTATTCCCGATACTGAATTATTCAGAGAGCAAAATGTAGTTGGCAAATTCTTAATAAAAGTTTTTGCACTGATTGAAGGAAGAACCATTGAACAGGGTGCTGATACAATTGTGTGGCTTGCATCAACAGATAAGATTACGGGAAGCAACGGAGGCTTTTTCAATCAAAGAAAGGAAGAGAAATGTAAGTTCAATAATCCCGAGGATGAAAGAAAACTTTGGGATAAGTGCGAAGAATTTCTTAGCAAGATAAAAATTAGCTATTCTGTTTTACAATAATCCTAAAGCTGGATATAAACTATGAGACTCAATTTAGATGAAATCCATTATCGGATCAGAACTGATAATAAATTTAAGAAACGATTAAGAAATATTGTGCTGATTGGTGGAGCAGGCATTATGCTTATTGCTGTTCTTGGTGTTATAGGCATTGTTTTCTTCTCTTCGGCAATAATTGGTTTCTTATTTGCAAATGCTCCAGGACTTTTTGAGATAGGTTTCAATTATGTCCGTGATTTTGCAAGTTCATTTATGCTGGAAGACCTAACTGCAATTTTGACTCCGCTTACAGGCGGTACGAATATAAACGAAATGAAAAATCTTGTTACACAGTATTTCGATCAATTAAGCAATAACCCTGCAATTGATTTTCAGAACTTCCAGAATTTTATTACAACTGTAAAAAATTCATTAATGGATAATCAAATAAGCAATACAGAATTAGAATTGGTTAGAAAGTTTTTGTTGAATTAAGAATATTAAAGTAGAATACTTGGAAGCGGAGAATATTCTGCCACAGAGATCTCTGCTTCTGATTTATTTATTTAAAAGATTATTAATCATAATCTTAAAGTCATTAAAGTATTTTACCAGCCAAGCGCCCTGAAAAATTGCCACAACTTAATGTCTTAAAATAGGCTAACTTTTTATATTTTAATTGCAAAATCTCAAAGAAATTATCAATTTTAGTCTAGTAATAGTCTGGTAAAAATTCATTATGGATTTTCAAATACTTATATCGAACATTACCAATCCCACCCTGCTCTTTTTTATTCTGGGTATTCTTGCAGTTATTATTAAAAGTGATCTGCAAATTCCCGAATCATCCAGCAAGTTTATTTCGCTTTATCTCTTATTTGCAATAGGATTTAAAGGCGGGCAGGAATTAGCAAACAGTCAATACACCGCTGAAATAACTTATACTCTTCTTTGGGGTGTTGTTGTGGCTTCGATTATTCCTTTATATACAATTTTTCATACTTAAGAGAAAACTTAGTGCCAGCGACTCTGGGGCAATAGCTGCTGCTTACGGATCAGTAAGTGCTGTTACATTTGTTGCCGCTGTTTCTTTTCTTGAAATGCAGCAGATTCCCTATGGCGGTCATATGGTTGCGGTAATGGCATTGATGGAATCTCCCGCAATTGTAATTGGTGTAATTTTAATGATGCAGTTTGGAAAAGAATCCGGCAAAGCTGTTGATTGGAAATCAATAATACAGCATTCATTTACTAATGGAAGTGTTGTGATGATTTTAGGAAGCCTGATTATTGGGCTTATTGCGGACACAAAACAAGCAGAGGGAATTAAACCCTTTACAAATGATATCTTTAAAGGTTTTCTTGCAATATTTCTTTTGGAACTGGGAATGGTCGTGGCAAAACGATTTTCAGCATTTACAAAATATGGTTGGTTTGTATCATTATTTGCTATCATCATACCAATTATAAATGGCTGTATTGTTGCCTACTTAAGTCAATTTTTAACTCCGGATATTGGTAATAGATTTATTCTTGCAATACTTTCAGCAAGCGCATCTTATATTGCTGTGCCTGCTGCAATGAGAATAGCTGCACCTGATGCAGATCCCGGTTTATATATTCCTATGGCATTAGGAATTTTTTTCCAGTTAACATCACGATTGGAATTCCACTTTATTTTACATTAGTTAATTCGTTTACGTAATGGAAAAATTAGTAACATCAGAAGTTAAGCTTGGAATAATTGCGGGCGGACAATTAGGTAAAATGCTTGTCCTTTCAGCAAGCAATTGGAATGTTAAAACTTACGTTCTTGACAAAGAGGATCACTGTCCCGCTTCTTCCTCTTGCACGTTTTTCTTTAAGGGAGATCAACTGAACTATGATGATGTTTATCAATTTGGTCAGCTTGTTGATGTCTTAACTCTCGAGCTTGAAAATGTAAATGTCGATGCACTTAAAAAGTTAAAACTGGAAGGTAAAAGAATTTATCCCGATCCGGATAAACTTGAGATTATCCAGGATAAAGGTTTACAAAAGCAATTCTACGAAAAAATAAAAGTTCAATCATCATCATTTTCACTTTTTAATAGCAAGCAGGAAATTATTTCGGCATTTGAATCAGGAAGGTTAAACATCCCGTTTGTCCAAAAGCTTCGTAAGGGAGGTTATGATGGAAAAGGTGTTTCAATAATTCGTTCTAAGGATGATCTGAATAATTTGCTTGATGGTGCTTCTGTGGTTGAAGATATTGTTGATGTGGATAAAGAGATATCTGCAATAGTTGCGCGGAATGAACGCCGAGAAGTTAAATGTCATCCAACAGTAGAGATGGAATTTAATTCACAAGAAAACCTTGTTGAGAAACTTATCTGCCCATCTACTTTACCTGGAGAAATTGAAAATGAAGCAGAAGATATCGCTATTAAAATTATTACTGAATTAAATCTTTACGGTTTACTTGCTGTAGAAATGTTCGTTGATAAAAACAACAAGATCTGGGTTAATGAAATAGCACCGCGCCCGCATAACAGTGGACATCATACGATCGAAAGCGCAATAACATCGCAGTTTGAGCAACTACTTCGTGCAATTTTTAATCTTCCTCTTGGCAGCACAAAACTAAAAATGCCTGCTGTAATGATAAACCTGTTAGGGGACCCGGGATATGAAGGCAAAGTTAGATATGAAGGACTTAGTGAGTGTATGGAAATTGAAGGAGTAAAAATTCATTTATATGGAAAGAAAACAACAAAGCCATTTAGAAAAATGGGACACGTAACCGTTTTGGCTCCAACAATAGATGAAGCAAAAAGAAAGGCAGATTTTGTTAAACAAAAAATGAAGATTGTATCATGGTAAATCCGTTAGTAAGTATTATAATGGGGTCAGATTCAGATTTGAATGTTATGCAGGAAGCTGGAAAAGTTTTAAAAGAATTTAACATTCCATTCGAGATTACAATTGTTTCGGCTCACCGTACGCCTAAAAGGTTATTTGAATTTTCTGAGAACGCACATAAAAGAGGTATAAATGTTATTATTGCTGGTGCAGGAGGTTCTGCCCATTTACCGGGAATGGTTGCTGCGATCTCTCCATTGCCTGTTATCGGAGTTCCTGTTAAATCTTCAAATTCTTTAGATGGATGGGATTCGATACTTTCAATTTTGCAAATGCCCGGTGGAGTTCCGGTTGCAACTGTTGCATTAAATAATGCAAAGAATGCCGGACTTCTCGCTGTTCAAATTCTTTCTGTTGCCGATGAAAAACTAAAAGAAAAAATGATCTCTTATAAAGACAAGCTTTGTTCTGATGTGATGAAAAAGATTGATAATATTGAAAGAAGTAGTTTCTAATCTTTTTACGTTTTCATTTTTAATACCATACACTACAATTTTAAGTTAATGCCTATTCCAATTCCCCCGACAAGCAAACTTTCCAGATGTGGATACAAATTTAAGGCTGCATTACTTTGATGAATAAAATAAAGAGCAACATCAAAGGCTAATAAAAATCCGCCTTGCAATAACAAACTGTTTCCATATCCTCTCAATCGTTCAGAACTTGAGGAATTTTTCGATCGCTCTTTTAAATAAAATCCGGTAGCAATGTAAGCAACATCAAGACCAGCATTTAGCAAAAGAAAGCTTTGAAGAGAACTGTATTCATGAAGAATTTCTAATTTTGTCATTGATGAGGGCTCATAATTTACGGCATTTAGGTATCCCAAGGCGGCGATACCAAGATTAACAACATTCCACATTGCATTAAACTGTTGAAAATATTTTGCTTCACCGCTTGCTTTGAAGTTTCCATAAGTGCCTGCCAAAATATTTCCTGCTGCCCAGCTGCCAAGAACAAGCATGGCGGTTTCATTTATGTTCATTCTGTTCTGGTGAAAAGAGTAGAAAACTGAATCGTTTTGTGCATATGCAGAGAGCGTAAATAAAAATGTGAAAAAGAATAGATAAAAATTAAAAGGTTTTCTTGATATCATAATATTATATAACAAACCAGGATTTCGTTAAGTTCCTTTTTATTCTATTAGCATAAGTTTATCATTCATTCTTACCAACTCATCTTCCCAAAACACAGGTTCATCTTCTTATTTTTTCTAACGCTATGTATGCTTCTTAAGTTTGGAACAGAAACTTAAACACATTTATTCACAAACTTAAAAGGATACAAAAATGAAAAAATTACTCTTTACTATCGTTGCTTTAGCGCTTCTTACAGTATTCAATCAATCTCGAGCTCAGGATAAGTGGAGTTTGGAACTGAGACCTGGGGTCAATTACGCCACTCAAGACATTGCAGATGCTAATCTTGAGCTCGGTTTTGGTACCGAGTTAACAATCGCATATCGTTTTATGCCTCATCTTGCTGCCTATGCAGGATGGAGTTATAACAATTTTGCAGTTGATCAATCTTTCGCGGGAACTGATGCAAGCTTTGAAGAAACCGGATACACTTTGGGATTACAATTTATTCACCCAATAGGAGAATCAAATGTAAAATACCTGGTTAGAGCCGGAGGAACTTACAATCACATCGAAATAGAAAATAATAGTGGTGATATTATAATTGATTCAGGTCACGGAATGGGCTGGCAGGCAGAAGCCGGCTTGGTAATTCCTTTGAGTGAAAAATTTTCTCTCTTGCCAAGTTTAAGATATCGTTCGCTCAATCGGCCTATAAAAATAAACAATCTAAATACGACTGTTGATTTGAATTACTTATCAGTTGGAGTTGGTTTATCCTGGTCTTTTTAAGAATGCTGCCATGTCATTCTGAACGGAACGAAGTGGCGTGAAGAATCTCAAGGAATAAATTCAGGAGATTCTTCGCTTTGCTCAGAATGACATCAAAAAACATAAGCATCTTAAAATCTTTTTAACGAATTTTGAAGTGTGAAAATGAAACTAAATAAAAATACGATTCTTGCAATTTTACTACTTGCATTTTTTGTACAACTCATAATTATTACCTACAACTATGCTACTGGTTTTATTGAAGTATCAGGCGTTATAAATTTTTTAACAAGACTTACCATTGGAATATCATTCAGTTTTGTTTTTGCTTTGTTGCTTGTTTTTTTAGATCTTCAAATTATAAACATATTAGATAAGCTCTTTCCATTACCTAAAAAGTTTATTCCAAGAATTCCCTCAGAACTTTTTCTTTCTGTAATTGTTGGAGCAATTATCGGTTCACTTGTAACTATAATTGCCGGAACACTTATGCCGTACGTTGATGGACTACTTAAGAATATTATCAACAACTCACTTATCACTTCTGTTATTAACATTATAATGATAAGTGTTATTGAAGCTATCCTCTGGTTTAGGCGTGGCCAGGAATCTCTGATCAAATCAGAAAAACTTGAAAGAGAAAATTCGCAGATTAGATTTGAAACGTTGAAGAGTCAGCTTAATCCGCATTTTCTTTTTAATAGTTTGAATGTTCTTTCCTCATTAATAAAACACGATGCTGATAAAGCTCAAAATTTTGTGGATGAGTTTTCGTCTGTCTACAGATATACTTTAGATGTAATTGAAAAACCCGTTGTTGAATTAAGAGAAGAAATTGATTTTGCAAAATCGTTTTTGTATTTGCAGAAAATAAGATTTAATAACGCTGTTGATATGGAAATAAATGTTGATGTATCAAGGTTGAATTATTTGGTTCCGCCGCTTGCTGTTCAGACATTACTTGAAAATGCTTTTAAGCACAACAAAGCAACGGCTGACAGTCCGTTAAAAATGAAAATCTATAATGAAAACGATTCGTTAGTCGTCGTTAATAATCTTCAGCCAAAGATTAAAGGAGCAGATTCAAAAGGAATCGGACTAAATAATCTTAGAAAAAGATATGATTTGCTGGGAGTAAAGCTTCCGCAATTTTCAGTTACTGAAAAAGAATACATTGCAAAAATTCCATTGATAAACCCGGAGTAAAGTAGTCATTGCGAATCCCGATTGTATTGGCATGAAGCAATCTGTAGAATTAATTCAGATTGCTTCGTTTTGCAGAACCATCCTCGCAAAGACAGATAGAAAGTAAATTTATGAAAACAATAATTATAGAAGACGAAACACTTGCGGCAGAAAGATTAGAAGAACTAATTCACGAGATTGATTCTTCAATAGAAGTTATTTCAAAATTAACTTCGGTTGAGCAGTCAGTAAAATATTTAAAACAAAACAAGCCGGATTTAATATTTCTCGACATTCAACTTGAAGATGGATTAAGCTTTTCTATCTTCGAGACAGTTGAAGTTGATGTCCCAATTATCTTCACAACGGCTTATGATCAATATGCAATAAAAGCGTTTAAGCTGAACAGCATTGATTATCTCCTTAAACCCATTAAGAAAGATGAACTGCGTGAAAGCCTGAATAAATACAAGAATATAAAATCTTCATACTTAATGGATTTTGAAGATATCATACGAAGCATTCAGAGCAAGGAAATTAGCTACAAGAAAAGATTTTTGATCCAATACGGACAAAAAATTAAAAAAGTTGAGATTGATGAAGTAGCTTATTTCTATGCAATGGAGAAAAATGTATTTCTAACCACATCATCCGGCAACACTTATCCTATTGATTTTACTCTCGATAAACTTCAGGAAGTTATTGATCCGGAAAAGTTCTTTCGCATTAACAGAAAAATGATTGTGGGGTTTGATGCAATCAAAAATATGATCCCGTTTTCCCGCTCAAGAATAAAAATAGAATTACTTCCAACTGAACCTAAAGATGTTGAAGCACTTGTAAGTGTGGAAAGATCATCTGCATTTAAAGAGTGGATGGACAAATAAAGTAAAATTCTAATAAGAAAAATGAAGAAAGCTATGTTATACATTTTAGGAATAATTGGTTTATTAGTTGTCGGTCTGATTATTACGCTATTCTTTATGAGTCCTGGAAATCCAAAGCAGTTTTTAGATAAAAATGGAAATAAACTTAAGAAAAGCATTTCAGAAAAAGTATTCCTTAATATAAATGGATCTAAGCAAGGAATGTTTATTAAAAGTAAAAACGTGGACAACCCTGTTATTTTATACTTACATGGAGGAATGCCGGTTTATTTTCTAACAGAAAAATATCCAACGCATCTTGAAGATAATTTTACAATTGTTTGGTGGGAACAAAGAAATTGTGGAATATCATACAGTTCAAGTTCTTCACAGAATAGAGCTACAATAGAACAGCTTGTTGATGATACCATAATACTAACAAAGTATTTATTAGAGCGATTTAATAAGCAGAAAATTTATCTAATGGGGCATTCGGGCGGAACATTTCTCGGTGCTTATGTTATTGATAAGATGCCGGAATTATACGAAGCATATATTGGAATAGCTCAAATATCGGATCAGCTTTTATCAGAAAAGATTGCTTATGAATATATTTTAAATCATTATATAGAAACGAAAAATCAGAAAATGGTCGATTACTTTCAGAGTATTGATTTAAATGATCAAAAGAAACTTCCTGAAGAATATTTGAAGATTAGAGATACTGCGATGCACGAGCTTGGTATAGGAACAATGAAACACATGAGGAATATAGTAACCGATCTCTTTCTGACATCATTATACTTTAGCGAATACACACTATCGGATAAATATCATTTGTGGGCTGGTAAGTCTAAATTTGGTATAAGTCAAAATTGGGAGAAAATGACACGAACAAACCTTATAGAAACTAAGAATGATTTTAAGATACCGGTTTATTTTTTTCATGGACTGTATGATTATACCTGTTCATACGAATTGGCAAAAAAATATTTTGATAAAATTAAAGCGCCAATAAAAGGTTTTTATACATTTGATAAATCTGCTCATAGCCCTTTATTTGAAGAGCCAGAAAAAATAAATAGAATCTTAATCAATGATATTAAGAATTTAAGAACCGATCTAGCTGACAAATAATAGAATTAAAATTCTAGAAAGGTCAGCATCATTCACAGCGTGGATGGATAAAAAAATAAACCTGAAACAGTTTTTCTTCTTTTGTTTTTCATTTCTTCCATTTATAATCCGGTATGGATTTGTAACGACCCCAGAATCTATAATAGGTTAATGATGTTAATGCTATTAAATTACCAACAAATTTCTTTCTAAGTAAAAAGTGCTGCAGATGATAAAATCCAAATAAAAGGACAACCAACAACAAATTAACAATAGTAAATTTTACTAACCCATTGAAACTGCCCAAAGACATAATTGGAGTAATAACCATTGATGATAAAATTGAAATTATAAATATTATTAAGGCAAAAAGTCCGTGTGCTGTTTCGATTGCTCTTTTGGGACAAGAGTTGATGCATTTCATACAGCTTTCACAATTGAAATTCCAATATGGATGGTTACTAATTTTCTCAATGGCATTTACAGGACATTGTTTTATACATATATCGCAATTATCACATTTATAAGACGCATAAAAGGTTTTTGCAAACGCATATCTTCCAACTAAATAGTAACCTAATGAAACGGGTGCAATTAGTATGTCTTGTATTAAATCTCTAAACGCTAAAAAATCATTCTTGCCCGAAAATATTTTCTCAGCATGTTTTTCAGCACGATAGTAATTTTTTTGATGAATAAACTTAACTGCATTTTCTCTAAGAGCGGGATGTATTGAAATCCAGTTGGATGGCATATCAAAAGGAATTTGTCCAACTATTTTATAACCTTTTCTTTTTAATAAAAGCGAAGATACAATAAACGCTATTCCGGTTAGCCCCGGTGTAATAAATGAACCAATTTTCATTCCGGCTCTTGTATTCATTAAGACAATTTTATTTTTCCTTGAAGGAAAGCGTCTGATAAAGTCTAAAGTTATTTTAGGGTAATTAAATCCGTGAACTGGAGATATAATCATTATCAATGCATTTGAATCTAATGGTTCTAACTGTGAAATATCTGTTCTTGATATATCTAATACTCGACACTCAATACTTCTTGCTGCAGCAAATTCTGAAATCCATCTGGCAACTTGTTTAGAATTACCAGTCCCAGAGAAATAAAATATTAATATTTGGTGGAATGCGTTCATAAGTCTAATTAGAAATATTGTATTGAATACTTTTTAATTTGAATTTCCCGTATACGAATTCTCCATCCGGATAGTGCCAGATTGCTTCACCTCCGGACGCTACATTAATTCCATTAATATTTTCATAACCAGCAACAGGAGTTGAGAATCGGTATTGTTTCATATCGGATATTGCAGTTCTATCATCCGAAGTAAAATTAATTAACTGTCCAGCCTCATTAAAGTAAAGCATTGCGGAAATAGAAATTCTCCTATTGGTGAAAACAGCTTTGGTTGTTAAACTATCAATCGGTTCCCACTGAATTCGCTTGTCTATCAGTGTTGCCGGAACCATAAGACACATATCGTTAAACAAAGTAACTGTTTCTGTTTTATTCATAACGCCTCCCGATTGTTTTACTATCGGGAATAAACCAAACAAACGAATATCCATTGTTGCATTTGCTTCAACATATCTGTGATAACCCGGGACTGTCATACCAAACATCTTTGCTTTCATAAAAAAAAGACGAGTTGGTTCATCATAAAAATTGTACTGAATAGATGTTGCTTTAAACCAGTCTTTTCCCTTCTCCCGCATTTCAACGTCAAAAACTATTCTTGCATTATTAACTATTTCTTTATTGATTACTCCAGCGTATCTAAGATATTTTTGTACCGGTAGAGGAAGGTGCTCAATATCTTTTTCAGTAAGAAAATTCTTTTCAATCTTTGAACTTGTTTCAAGACTGACAGTTAAATCACTTTTAAAAATGTTTTCAAAGCTCCAGAATCCATATCCTGCTATTAATGCTAACAGAATTATAATGTTAGCTATCGTTCCAAACTTAGCATCCTGCCAGAATAAGATTATAAGAACTTCTGATAAGATTACTGCAGCCAGAGCGGTAATCCACCACAAATCGTGATTACTTATTAACTGAAGTGCAGTTACAAGGAAAAGCATTAACGCTAATAACCAAAGCATTCCCATTGGCTTAGAAATGTTTTGTGTAAGCTGGTTGATTTCCGCAAGTTGAAGTGCTTTAAGAAAACCCAAAATATGAATCATCCCGTGGATGAAGAGTATAATCAGAAAAAATATTTTTAACATTTTAATAACTCCTATGTAAATTTAATTATCTTTTAGTCAAACTGTTGTCTTGTTTCCTACAAACCAATTTAATAATCCTATCAGTTTTAATTTGTTAAAAATGCCAACCAACTTTAATTGATACTTCGGGTGTAAATACGTTTGGTTTAAACGTGCTGCTTCCAACTCGCACTTCTTTATCGCCAGCAATGATGTAATGAAAAGCTACCCACGGATTCAGATAGAAATTATCATAGAACTTCCAAACATATCCTCCACCCAGCGTAAAAACGGTGTTGTTGTATGATGCTGTTTGATTTTCGGCGTCATACGTAATATGCGAATCCCAATATTCAAGTCCGGTACCAATCCAGAATCCCTCAAAATTTTTCTTAAAAAAGTAGTCCGTAATAAATGCGTAGACATCCATTTTATTTTCTGTATAGCCATCAGCCAAGACAAATTCAGGTACTGTGGTTTTAGTTAAGATTGCCCTGAATCTGAACTGATTAACACCGTACCATGCTGATAGATAATATCCACGGCTTACATATGGAAGTAAATCAAGTTCGGTACCTAAGGTTTGTCTTGTTATTAATGAATCGGTATCTATTTGCTGTCCCCATATGGTTGATGTTAGAATTACGATAATAATTAAAATTGAATTATTCATGATATAATTTTCCTTTATTAATAATTGTGATATAATTTTTTAATTAACGTTTTATTCGGCTTATTGAATTATTTCTTTAACAGATCTGCGAACACTATTTGCCGGTGGATACTCATCCACATAACCAACTCGTGCTATAAATTGAATAACTCCAGACTGTGATAAGCGTTCATTTGCTTTCTCTTCGAAGTTCTCTTCTTCAATCATTTGATTCATTGGATGGAAACCAATCATCATATCTCTGCACGATAGGTTTAGCCTCTGATACAGTTTTCCTGTTTTTATCCAGCTTTCGGGACTGTTTTCATTCTGTATAATCACTAGCCATCCACCGCAATTTTCTATCTGTTCTTTCGTTTTTTCAATGCCGGTTTTAATAAAAGAATCTTTCATCGAATCTTCCGGTTTATAAAAGTTTCTTACAAAGAATCCGCCAAAACCTGTTATGCCCATTCCGGAAGTTGTAAGTCCATCGCGATGTTTTTCAACATCGCTGTTTGAAAAACGCATCCAGTTTGCAAGCTCTTGTTTAGCCTGATCATCCTGCGCCTGCTGGGTATAAGCTGCAAGTGTTTGCTCTGCAATATATTTTCCTTCTTCTGAAGAAGATGAGAAATAAAATATTTCAGAGCTACTATTATCAATAAGATTGTTCAAATACTCCTTTGATATTTCGGTACTATGAAATGGAGTGCGAAGTGTTCTGCGGTTTTCTATTTGACTTAAATCATATCCGCTTTTCTTGGTTTTGCTGAGATGAATTGTGGCAGCAATGGAATCATTTTTATGTTTTGCTTTTATTTCGACTTCTGCTTCATAACCAAAACTGCCGGCAGCAAGCTCTAAGTTTTCAATAAAAGCACCCAGAGAAATAAATAATCCCCGCGCATCAGGGTCAATTATATGAAGCTTTCTAGAAAAGTCAGCTTTTATAGTCAACATAGAATCATTTTCTACATCAACAATCCACGGTTGGGTGTTGTGAGAGTTACCTGCTAATGAAGCATAATAAATAAGTTGTTCTATCGGGCCAGAAATATCCTCTTTAAAATTTTCCCGGGAAACTGATCCGCATCCGGAAAAAATTGATACTAATGTGGCAAGAGTTATAAAGCTTTTTGTTTTCATTTTATCCTCTATAATTTTTAAGTGACTAAATACAGTCCAAAACTACTCTGTAACTGAGGATAAAATTCTTGACTTAAGTTAAGAAATTATTTTGTGAAGCGATTTCTTATACGGCTGAGTGATTCGGCGGTTATTCCAAGGTAAGATGCCAGGTAGTGCAGAGGAATATTTTTAACATATTCAGGATATTCTTTCATCAACCACAAGTATCGGTCCTCTGGTGAGTCATTTAGAAAACTTAAAAGATGTTTTTCAGAAGTTATAAAAACCTGTTCGGCAAGCAGTCTCCCTAATCTTTCAACTTTATGTTCTTTATCATACAGAGAAATTAAATCTTTGTACTTGATAAACAAGACATCCATTTTAACCATTGCCTGAATATTTACGATAGATGGTTTTTGCTCGATTAAGCTTGTAAATGATGTAATGAAGCCGGGTGCAAAATAAAAATCGCTTGTTACTTCGGTTCCATCTTTTTTCGTATGAAAGAAGCGCACGAATCCTTCGTGTAAAAAGAAAATTTTGTTAGCTGTTTTACCTGCATCCAGCAGAAGTTCTTTTCTAGCCACCTTCTTGTACTCAAAGTTGCTGATTAAAGTATCAAAAAGTTTATCGTCTGTTGGAATAAACTTATTAACAAATGCACGGAAGGATTTTAATCTGTTCTCAGATATTTGATCATTCATTGATAATAAAGCTCTATTGATAAATGATTATTGATTACTACTTTAAAGTTAACAAAAGCGTCTGGCAGTTTTACCAAAATCGCTCTTTAATTTTAATTATTGCTTTTGAAACTACACCAATGGCAATTCAGTAAGGCATTGCCTTAAGGTTACTTTGATGTTTTGTTAAAAATAAAAAGCCCGCAAATTTCTTTGCAGGCTTTAGTGGAGGAGAGATGATCGTTTACAAATTATTTTCGTTTTATCTTTATCGTACCATCAATAATCTTATCAAAATTTTTCTTGTATAGTTCCAAATATTTTTTGTGGTGTTCTTGTTTAACAACTCGGTCATTTACTTTAGTTATAGCAGAATTCATCTCAAGATCAAATTCCTCGCTGTTTGTAATTAGATAACCGTCTTCAACGAGTTCAGATTTAAGTTCATCCAAAAATGAATTAAGTTTTTTCATTTCACCTTTCATATCATGCATTTCAATTTTAAGACCTCTCATATTATTTTTGAGTTCTTTCATACTTCCATTCAATTCTCTCATATCAAACTCAGCGCTATCAAACTTAAAATCAAAATGTTTAAATGATTCCTTAAAATTTTTCATTCCATCTTTAAATTGATCCATATCAATATAAACATCTATATCAACATCTGGTGGATTAGGAGGAATTGATAAGTCTTTTAATTTTTCTTCAAGCTCTTTCATGTTTTCGTTAAACTCTTCGGAATCAAAATAAAGTTCAATCTTTTTATCCTTTAAGCCCTTTAAGCTTTCTTCAAGTTTTTCCATGTTCTTTTCAAACTCATCTTCATCAAACTCAAACTTAAAATGCATGAACTTATCATTATCAAAATCATGCTTAAATTTTTCCATATCCTCACTGAACTTGTCCATATCAAAATGAAATTTGTGGACATTGCCATCAAACTCTTTAAAGTCTGATTTTAATCTGTTTAGTTTATCATAAATCATTTCTTTGTGTTGTTCCATTTCACTCTCCGTAACTCGATTCCCATCCTTGTACAGAGCGGATATTTCGTCATCTTCAAAATCCACTCGCCAATCTGATCCTTTATCTTTAAATGAAAAGGATTTGTCCCCGCTAAAACTTGTTTGATTTGAATTATTATTTTGCTCAATTCCGGAAGAGCATCCGGAGAATGAGATCAAGGCTGAAAACACTATCAGGGCAAATACTATCCCAAACAAATTTGCTCTAAACTCTGTGCTTGTAAAATCAATTTTCATAATTAACCTCTTCGTTTTTGTTCTTTCTAATGGTTAAGACCGAGTTGACCCTGAAAATGTTTCGCAGTTTATTCGCTTTAGTTAAGAAAGGAAGAAATGGTTGATGAAAGGGTGAATAAAGATTTAAGTGACTCTATTTTAGAAATCCATATTTTTTAATATGCTTGTATGCAAGATATCCAACAGCTCCTGCCTGAACCATTCCGAGTGCATATCTTACAGGATCAAATTTGGAATTTTCTAAATATTGTTTTTCAAGCGGAGATAAAAAATGCGGAGAAAAATTCTTACCCGTATTTTCTGTATTTGAAAGAGCAAGTGAAGTTCTCAACCAAACTGTCTGCGGATCGCCATCAATCTGAACATTCATTTTCATATTAATAAATTCACGATGCAGCTTAAATTCATCAAACTTAATTTGTATTTCAGTTAATGGGTCAATATCTAACTGTACTTTTAAAGAATCGTCTGCAGAAATTGTTTGGGTGTTGTCGGTATGTTGAGCGAAAGAAATGAAAGTACAGATAAAAAAAAGAGACAATATTTTTTTAATACTTTTCACACATTCAAAATAGTGATTAGTAAAAATATTGTCCAACCATTAATCGGAAACATTTGCGGTTTGTTTTTTTAACTTTTTAAAATCTATTGAATGTGTAAAAAGATCAACAACTGTTTTAAGACCTATAAACAATACTATAATTGCCAGATTTGTGTTTGTAGAAAAAATCGATCCTGCAGCACCTATAAAACCACCAAATATAATTGTTAAGTGCATTGGGATTATTCTGGCATATGGGGCAAACATTATTAATCCAATATTGGGCAGTTCTTCGGCTTGTTCTTTCCGCGAATTAAAAAATTCAATAAAATAACTGATAAAAAACATTCCCGCCGAAATTAATAAATATTTTGCTCCACTGCTGCTTCCATTAGAATGAGAAAATTCTGAAAAAGCTCCAAGAAAAACAGCATAGATTAAATGAAAGAAGCCATAGTGAAAAAGAAAAAATACAGCACTTGAAATTGCAGTTGCTCTTGTGGGAAGCATTTGTTTTTTCCCTTGCTTAAAACCTTCGGTTGAAAAGTCTTTTAGTGTAATCATCTTAATGAAGTTAAAAATTCCTATGATTACACTTTGAGACCAGTAAATCCATAAAACTTCATTCGCGGAAATACCATCCACAATTGCAAAAAATATTACCAGCAAGTTGGAAAAAATTAATGACAGTGTTGATGTTTTTGAAAAATCAACCTGACTCCAAAGCTCGGATAATTTTATTCTGGGCTTATCGCTTTTCATCTAATCTATTTATTGGTTGCCCAGTTTCTTAAAAGATTTTTTTCATCGGGTGTAAGCTTTGATTCACCATGAGATACTCGATACATCCATGGCGGCATTTGTTCTTCACGCACTTCCTCCCAGATTTCTTCTTTAATCTGTTCGGTTTTACTAGTGTAGTTTCCCCACTCAGAAAAATTTAAATGTTTTCTTCCATCTTCAACATCTTTAACTGAAATTAACGACATAGGAGCTATTTTAGTATACCAGGCCCAATTTGTTTCGTTGGAATGGCAATCATAACACGCTTTTCGTAAAATATCTTTAATATTAGATGGTGCATCTATGTCTGATACAACGGGTGGATTGGTTCTTTCAACCGGTATAAATTGAATACCGATAATTACCACGACTATAAAGGCTATGAATTTTTTCATTTAGTTCCTCTTCAATTATTAAAGATGATTTACTATTGTTTCTTTTTATCCTTATTGAATTTCTTTTCCCCTTCTTTCTTTCCAAATTTATCACGATAAGTATTTGCAATTTTACAATCTTTGCAAAATCCTCCACAGCATTCTCGCCATTCCTTTTCTGTAAAATCTTTTCTTAGCTTACTCATAATTCGTTATTAAGTTTTGCTCAAAACTCTTTTAGCAGCTACAATAACATTCTCAACAGTAAAACCGTACTTTTCATATAAAATATTATCCGGAGCAGAAGCACCAAATATTTCAATGCTCATCACCTCACCGGAATCGCCAATATATTTTTGCCATCCCATACCAATACCCATTTCAACTGAAACTCTTGTTTTAATTTCTGTCGGCAGGATTTGATTTTTGTATTCATCAGATTGTTGTTCAAATATTTCCCAACTTGGAAAACTTATAACTCTAACATTTTTTCCTTCTGCCTCAAGTTGTTCCGCTGCTTTTAAAGATAGGGAAACCTCTGAGCCAGTGGCAATTAAAAGTAAATCTGGTTTTGCAACTGAGTTTTTTACTATGTAAGCTCCATATTGCAATCCCTTTGCAGAACCATACTTATTCTGATCGAGAATTGGAAGTTTTTGTCTTGTTAGTATAAGTGCAACTGGTCCGCCTGTATGATTGATAGCATATTTCCATGCCTCCACCGTTTCGTTTGCATCCGCCGGACGAATTACAACTAAATTGGGAATAGCACGAAGCGATGCTATTTGTTCTATCGGCTGATGTGTGGGTCCATCTTCTCCAAGTCCGATACTATCATGTGTAAAAACATAAATGACCTTCTGTCTCATCAAAGCAGCTAAACGAATTGCTGGACGCATATAATCAGAAAAGATTAAGAAGGTTGCACCAAATGGAACTAAACCACCATAGATTGCCATTCCATTTAAAACAGAGCCCATTGCGTGTTCACGAATTCCAAAATGTATATTCTTCCCTTTTCTTTCTTCAGCAGAAAAAGAAGTTGAAGATTTAATATGTGTCATGTTAGATTCATTAAGATCAGCAGAACCACCAACGAGAGTTGGAATATCTATTGCTGCAGCATTTAAAACTTTACCAGATGCTACGCGTGTTGCAATTTTCTCAGAATAATCTTCAAACTTAGGTAAATGATTTAACCATTCTTTATCAAACTCATAATTCATTACTGATTCAAACAAAGCATAATCTTTTGGATATTTTCTCTTGTATTCATCAACTTTTTCATTCCACATATCCTCGGCTTCCTGCCCGCACTCAGCGATTCCTTTAAAGTGAGAGTAAACCTCCATTGGAACAAAAAATGTTTTGTCTTCAGCCATTCCAAGGTTTCGTTTTGTTAGTTTTACCTCCTCTTCACCAAGCGGTGCACCGTGGGAGGAAGATTTATCCTGTTTATTCGGGCTTCCATATCCAATATGTGTTTTAGTTATTATAAGTGTTGGTTTATCACAACTTGATCTGCAAAGTTTTATTGCTCTATCAACCTGATCAGAATCATTTACATCCAAAATTGTTAAGACCAGCCATCCGTAAGATTCGAATCTTTTTTGCACATCATCGGAATAACTTATATCCGTTTTACCGTCAATTGTTATTTTATTATCATCGTAAAAGAAGACAAGTTTGCCAAGTTTTAAATGTCCTGCAAGTGAAGCTGCTTCGTGCGAAACACCTTCCATTAAATCACCATCACTGCAAATTCCAAAAATCACGTGATCAATAATCTTTATATCATCTTTATTAAAAAGTGCAGCCAGGTAATCACGTGCAATTGCCATTCCAATCGCGGTAGCAAATCCTTGCCCAAGCGGACCCGTTGTAGTTTCAACTCCAGCTGTATGACCAAGTTCTGGATGGCCGGGTGTAATGCTGTTCCATTGTCGAAAGTTTTTAAGATCATCCAATGAAACCTTATATCCACTTAAGTGAAGTATTGAGTAAAGTAGCATACTTCCGTGTCCTGCAGATAAAACAAATCTGTCTCTGTTTAACCAGTTAGGATTTGCAGGATTATGCTTCATTGTTTTGTAATAAAGTGCATAAGCAATCGGCGCCATTCCAAGCGGCATCCCAGGATGACCCGAGTTTGCTTTCTGTACAGCATCAATAGCAAGAGTTCTAATTGTGTTTATGGATAATTGTTCAATATCAATTCTAGAATCAGGCATAAAACTTCCGATTAAATTAAAAATTTGGTGGACTAAGATAAAAAAAAATTTATTATCTGAAGCCCATATTCTTCGTTTGCATAAACATTTAATTTGCAATAGTCTTTCCATCCTCCAATTTTTGAGTTAAGATTATTAAGTTATTTCTAAAACTCGCTTCGGAGAATTTATGTTCATACTTTCCCAAAAAATTTCTTTAATTGTTTTGATCGGAATTCTTTCAATTTCACTACAACTTCTTACAAATGCTCAGGATAAACAACTTACCTTTAACCAGGTTTATATGTTTGGTGAACCAAGAATTTTAAAAGCACTTCCGCGTTTGCAAGGCTGGTATGATGATGATTATTATCTGATGCAAAAACGCGATGCAACAACAAGTGCAGTTGTAAAAGTTAATGCCAAAACCGGAGAAGAAACTATTTTGTTGGATTTCAATTCAATCAATCCAAATCTTGATGAGGCAGAATTAGCTGCGGAAGAAAACATTGGCATAACAAAAGATTATGCTGGTTTACTTTTTTATGATGATAATGATTTGTTTTTCTATTCAGTCTCGCAAAATAAAGTTACTCGTTTAACAAACAATAAAGATGAAGAAGTTAATCCTATGCTTTCACCCGATGGAAAAAAAGTTGCTTACACAAAAAATAAAGATCTTTATGTTGTTAATGTTGAATCAGCAAAAGAAACCCGCTTAACAAATGATGCAAGCGATGTTGTTTATAACGGTTATGCTTCCTGGGTGTATATGGAAGAAATAATCGGACGATCACTTAACTACCGCGCTTTCTGGTGGGCGCCAAATAGCGAGATGATAGCTTTTTTAAGATTTGATGATTCACCAGTTCCGCAATTTCCTCTTTACAAAGCGGATGGCATTCATGGTAAACTTGAGTGGGAACATTATCCAAAACCCGGAGATTCAAATCCAATTGTTAAGATGGGTATTGCACAAATCAGTGCAAACAAGGTAGTTTGGATCGATGAAGATGAAAATGCGGATCAATAC
>CALLZX010000409.1 GCA_937858935.1 uncultured Ignavibacteriales bacterium
ATTGTGTTCCCTTTTTTAAGTATAAGGGCATCATCACCATTGTAAAAACTTGCATTACTAATTTGATTTGCCTTGTTTAAAACTGCAGTATCTGCCAATGAGTTTGCTACAATAAATACATCTTCTGAGGCAACTGTTCCGGTTAAGTTTATAGTAGTTCCAATAGATGATGAACCATTAAAATAAAACTCCAACTTATACCCACTAGCAGCAAGATTTATAGCGGATGAAGTTCCATTATATATTTCTATTGCTTTATTGTTGCTTGTTCCTTCAATATACTCACTAATAAAAAGATCGGTTGAAGCCCCTCCACCGCCACCTGAATTAGTAAGAACGCTTGCTGATGGAACGGTTCCATCTATTTTATAATTTGTTTGCGATCCAGAGCCATTATAAGAATAGATAGTGGCATAATAAGATGTGTTTTCAGAAATTCCTGTTAGCTGAAAATTATCCGGTCCGGAATAGGCAATATTAATTATCGCTTTGCCATCAGAAATATCTGAATCAGTTACATAGGTTTGGCCATCAATAGGTAATAAATAATTATTTCGATTATAAATTATCATCAGATAATTAGAAGGTGCTTGAGAATCTGCAATAGCATCTGTCCAGCTAAAATCAATTGATGTAGCAGAACCAGTTCCTGTAAAGTTTGTTACATAATTTTCTGGTTCAACGGCAAAAGTTGGAGAGAGCCTAGTTAGATTATTAAAATTTATAAACGCAACATATTCAGGATGATCCACAAAAGGATTTCTGTTATGTTGCATAGATTGAACATAATTATTTCTATCTACTTCCCATTTATCAGGAGGATCCTGTTTGTGCCATTCAAGCAGTGTTAGTAAATCCTGAGGAGCTTCACCAAGAGAAGGCAATCTTACATTGTTTAGCCAGTTAAATGACCAGTCATATCCGTTTATACCATCATATCTAACTGCCATATATAATAATGCACGAGCAGCATCACCCTTATGTTGATCTTTTGGTTCATATACAAGGTTACCATTTATATCAGTTCCGAATTTACCTTCCAGAAAAGTGCTGATAATATTTGCCACCTTTCCTAAAGGATGATTTCCGCGGATTCCATTTGCATGATCCTGTTCTGTTGGAAATAAATGATGCTGATCTGAATATTCATCAAGTGAGGTTGATGGATTACCAGGCTGCCAGCTATGACAATATGTATGTTCACGACTCATTGGCAACCAGGAAAATGTTCCAGTATAGATATGTTGGTAATTTGAGTAAACACAAAAAACTGATTTTGTTCCGTCGTTGTTATTTATTGAAGCAAAGTGCGCAATGTTCGTTTCATCAAAATTATCATAGCTTATTCTTGTATATGGATTTCTAATTCTGTTTTTAAGATCCGTAACAAAACTTGCTGCATCTGGATTAATTAAATTATAATATGTTCCAGCCTGTGGTAAGATTAATTCTGATAAAAAAAGAAAAGCTGTAATAACTAAAACTTTTATATTACATCGTAGTTGCATATTTATTATTCTGATCCTTGATTTTAAAATAGTTTAGTTTCCCAAAAGCATTAGGAATGTTTTAGGAAACATATTGGAAATTTATGAACCAAAGTTATATAAGAGAAATTAAATTGATAAAGTTTTCTATCAATTGTTTTTAACGTAATTTAATTAAGTTCACAAAAAAGGCTCAGTTACCTGAGCCTTTTTTTATGGAGGACACACTGAATGACTTCAGCGTGA
>CALLZX010000410.1 GCA_937858935.1 uncultured Ignavibacteriales bacterium
CTTGGAATGGTTGAAT
Source organism: uncultured Ignavibacteriales bacterium (assembly GCA_937858935.1). Taxonomy (GTDB): domain Bacteria; phylum Bacteroidota; class Ignavibacteria; order Ignavibacteriales; family Ignavibacteriaceae; genus IGN3. The sequence continues at coordinate 17 of CALLZX010000410.1, forward strand.
CAGCTTTGGAGTTTTTAAGAATTTGTGAAGATGAAAATTATCACAACATAGTTTTATCAATGAAAGCAAGTAATCCGCAAGTTATGGTGCAGGCTTACAGATTATTGATAAATAAAATGGAAGCAGAAGGAATGAATTATCCACTTCATCTTGGAGTAACAGAAGCTGGCGGTGGTGAAGATGGAAGAATAAAATCTGCACTCGGAATCGGTTCTTTGCTTGAAGATGGAATTGGCGATACAATTCGTGTTTCACTTACAGAAGATCCTGAATTTGAAGCTCCGGTTGCAATAGCTTTAGCTAATCGATACAAAGGAAGAGAAAATCATAAGGCAATAAAAGAAATTATAGAATCACCAATAGATCCTTTTGTTTATAACAGAAGAAAATCATTTGAGGTATTATCAATCGGTGAAAGCAATGTTCCAAGAGTTGTAACAGATTATTCAAACAGAAAAATCACATCACAAAAAGATTTAATAGATATCGGTTATACTTACGATGAAGCGACTGATAAATGGAATCTTTCTGATATTGCTGCTGATTTGCTTTATCTTGGAAAAAACACTTTGCCATTTGATTGTCCAAATGGTTTAAATGCAATTTATGATTTTGAGATTTGGAAAAACTTAAAAACCTCTTACAACAGTTATCCAATCTTTACAGTAAAAGAATTTCTTGGCTCAGATAAAAAATCAAATGAACTTAATTTTATCCTAATAAATATTGGAGATTTCTCCGAAGAGGTAATTAATAAGTTAAAAAATGATAAATCGGTTGTTCTGATTCTTGAAACAGAAAATCTGCACGGAATGGCTGAGCAGCGAAGAGCCTTTTTTGAACTGATTGAAAATGAAATTTTAAATCCTGTGATTATAAGAAGAGATTACGTAAACATAACATTTGAAGATTTACAGCTTTATTCATCAACAGATTTGGGTTCTTTACTGATTGATGGTTTTGGTGATGGAATTTGGCTACATGTTGATGATTTGAAAAGCGAATCTGAAAAATATGGGACATATGTAAAAAGTTTTATCAAAAAATCCGAATCAAAAGAAAAGATAGTTAACAGGCTTTTATTCAACATCCTACAAGCAGCACGACAAAGAATATCCAAAACCGAATATATCGCCTGTCCATCTTGCGGCAGAACTTTATTTGATTTGCAAGAAAC
>CALLZX010000411.1 GCA_937858935.1 uncultured Ignavibacteriales bacterium
TCCGTAGCGACGTACAAATTCAAGAGCACATTGCGCCTTAGCATCTTTGCGCGAAATTTTTTTCTCACGCAGAGACGCAAAGTCGCTAAGATTATTTTAGAAGTATCATCTTCTTAGTATCAACAAAATGTCCAGCCTTAAGCTGATAGAAATAAATTCCTGAGCTTAATTGTACATTATTCATTGTAAATTGTACATTGTATAAGCCAGCGGGTTTTTCTTCATTAACAAGCGTTGCAACTTCCTTCCCAAGAACATCAAAAACTTTAAGTGATACAAATTGCGTACTGCTTATTGCATACCGAATGCTTGTACTTGGATTAAATGGATTTGGATAATTCTGTTCTAGAGAGAATTTAATAGGCGCATTCACATCAACTTCTACTTCATTTGAGTATGAGAATGTTCCATCGAAATCAATTTGTTTTAATCTGTAGTATGTTTTTTGTGTAAGTAGTACATCATCTACAAAAGAATAATTACTGATTTCAGTTGTTGTTCCATTACCATTTACAAAACCAATCTTTTCCCAATTTTTCTTATTGCCAACTGAGGACTGCGAACTGAAGACTGATTTCTCAATTTCAAATCCAGAATTATTTAACTCACTTGCAGTTTGCCATTCCAGTTTTGTTTTCCCATCAACTACATTTGCGTTAAAAGAAGTCAGCTCAACAGGAATAGTCCCATAAACCATTATTGCTATATCATCAACATACCAGCCGTCTTTTACAAGCGAGCCATCGGTCTTTAATTCAAATCTTAACTTAACTTGATTACTGTTATGACCAGCAAGACTTATTTCTTCTTTCACCCAATTCGATTTTAATCCATCATAAAGAGGTTCGCCATTAGGTTGGAAGGAGCCCGTGCCGGGTTCTGTGTACAAACCTTGCAGCGAGATCCAGGTTGAGCCATTGTTTGTTGAAACTTCAACCTGTCCATAATCGTAATTGCTTTCAATATCATACTTGGTCCAGAATGTTAATTTAGGATTTTGATGAGCTGAAAGATCGATTGCATTTGTAAGAGTCATTGTTACGGTTGCATTGCTTACATAGCTGCCTGTTTTGCTATCTGTAAATGAAGTGGGGGTACTGTAGAATGTTGTATTTGTTGCTTCCCACTTAGGTGTTGTTGGAGTTGCAGTAACTGTCCATAATAAAAGCGGATCATTTGTTGTATCAGCAAATACAAACATTGGTGTACCCAGAATAATACTAATGGTGTCTTGTTTAACAATTGTTCCGCTAAAGCTTGATGTTAACAAAAGCTTTGCTGATACATCTGTAGGTGCAGAAGTTGAAACACTAAAAGATAATGGACTTGATAATGTTGCACTGCTTCTTGATTGTATAGAATCGAACTGCGCAGAACCAGCAGTTACTGTTAGATAAGGACTAAGTGAACTTAACTGTAAATCAAGATCATAAGCAGTTGCTAATCCAATATTTTTAAATATACTGTTCATATTAATATTATCACCCGGATCAAAAAACTCTTCACTGTAACCGGGATCTACTAACTGCACATAAGCACCGGCAAGATATGTTTGATAAATCATTGTACTTAAATTTTGCTGTGCTATAGGAAAAATTTGACTTTGTGCCGGCCAGAAATCATCACCAATTTCAATTGTATAACCAAACGTTTTACCTTTAAGAGTTTGCTCACCATACATCCAATCTCTAATGCTTCCGTTAGATGGATAACCTAAAAGTTCAGAACCGGATCCATAAAGATATCCACTTTGTGATGTTAGCAATGCTGCAAATTCTCTGTATGCAAGTGAATCCGGAGTTTCTGCATCTATGTACCCCCATGGATATAAAATATATCCGCCATAAGTGTGCATATTAAAATATGTTCTATAACTTCTTTGTATTGCAAGATCTCTTATCGCCTGGCATTCAGGTTCAGAAAATGCAGATGGGCCCCTGTATGTTTCATCACTTGGAGTTGGACTTGAGCCAATATTATCATAACCCCAGGCATATCCAAAATTTCTGTTTAGATCTACACCATAACTTCCATCACCATTATTTCTTCTGTTCTTACGCCACATTCCACCGCCGCTTGGATTTGTAGTGCGATTATATTCATATCCATCAGGATTAAAACAAGGCACGCAATATATTTCACGGTTGTTTACAAGCGCTGTTACTTCCGGATTCGTTCCATAATTTTGAAGCAGATACCACATATAATACATTAAAGTTGCCATTGATTGAGGCTCGCGGGCATGCACAAGTGCATCAAATCCCACCGCCGGTTCATTTTCACTTATGTTTGGATTATCAGAAATTTTAACAGCCCACAATGTTCTTGATTGCTGACTTGATCCTATGGAATATTTTTGTGTTATAAGATTTGGATATTGTGCATACATAGAATCCAGATTAGCAACAATTTCACTGTATGTGTAGTAACCGCCCATCGTTCCATATCCAAAACCATCTACATTATAATCCAGTAGGCTTTCATTTAAATAATTGTTTTTTTCTTCGTTAGATAATTGCTGCAAAGATTTATAATAAGAATTCCAATCATTAATTAATATTGTATAAGAAAAACCGTTTGAAGAAATCAAATTAAATTCTTCATCGCTTACAAAGAGAGTAAGTGTATTGTCCTTGTTAAACTTGGAGTCTTCAAGATCAATTCCAATTTGTGCTAATGTAATAAAGTCATTTGCACTTGAGATTGGTATACTGATTTGTTTATAGTTTTGTGCAGATATAGTGATTGTTAAAATTAAAAATGCAGCAGTTATAAAAGATTTCATAAATATTAATTCCTTACTAGAAAAATTTGTACATCAAAATTAGCTTTAAACTTTAAGATTTTCACCTTCAGATTTTGCAATAATAACTGTACCGCAGGTATCGCTAAAAACATTAACAACTGTACGGCACATATCAAGAATTCTATCAACAGCCAGAATTAATCCGACACCTTCTAATGGCAAACCAACCGCCGTAAGCACAACAGACATCATTACCAATCCTGCCATTGGAATGCCTGCCGCACCTATCGATGCCAATAGAGCTGTAACGACTACAATTAATTGCTGAACAAATCCAAGTTCAATTCCATAAGCCTGTGCAATGAACATTGCAGCTACGCATTCATATAGAGCTGTTCCATCCATATTTATTGTCGCGCCGAGAGGTAGAACAAAACTTGATATCTTATTTGAAACTCCTGCATTGTTTTCAACCGCGTCTATAGTTAAAGGTAAAGTAGCAGAGGAGGATGACGTTGAAAATGCTGTTACTATAGGAAGAGACATTGCTTTGAAATGAAGAAATGGATTTGCTTTGCCGACAAATTTTAAAATTAACGGAAGTGATATAAATATATGGATAGCTAACCCGGCAAAGACTGTTATCATATAGATTCCTAGATGTTGGACCATGCTTAGCAATTTAGCTTTATCTGAAGCCTGATCTGCAACTACACCTGTAACGATTCCAAGAATTCCGAGCGGTGCAAATTTTATAATAAATGAAGTTAGCTTCATCATTACTTCAAATACAGAATTGAAAAGATTAATCATAAAATCAGAATATGTTTTATGCACGCGCGGGATAAAATATCCCAAAAGTATTGCAAAGAAAATAATTGCAAGCATATCTGCGGAAGCCAAGGCATCAAATATGTTTGTAGGGATCATTCTCAATATAATGTCTCCAATTGATCCTGTTGATGAAGTCATTTCAGGAACATCCATTCTAAAACCAAGATCAGCACCCACACCGGGTTTTATGAAATCAACTAGAAGTAAGCCAGTTAAAATCGCCAGTACACTGGTGGAGATGTAATATGTAATTGTCTTTATTCCTAGTCTTCCTAAACTGCTTGTGCTGCCAAGATTAGCAACACCGGATACAATTGATGAAAATACCAATGGAACAATTATCATTTTAAGTGCGCGAAGGAAGAGATCGCCAAGCCATCTTACATAACCGGAATGTTCTGGAATAGTAATACCAAGAATTATAGCAAGAACGAATGCAAATAGTATTTGCCAGTGTAGTTTTAGTTTAAGCATAAATTAAAATGTTGAGTGATAAATTTTCAATTATAAATGAACTACAAAATATTTTTTAATATCTCATCACAAACAGCATATCCTTTAGAAGTTAACTTAACCCAATTATTATCCATTAAAATATGTTGTTCATTCTTTAATAATTCAAAATATGAATAATTCTTTTTAATCCAATCGTCAGAAAATCTATTTCTGTAGTCATTTATGTCCAAACCGGAACTGCGTAATGCAAGCATAACATATTCATCGTGCATTTGTTCTTTTGAAATAATCTCGGAATTCATTATTGCGTGGTTATTCAATTCAATTTCTGAAATATATTTTTTTAAACTAGAGTAATTCCACCAACGTTTTCCATCAGCAAAAGAGTGTGACGATGTTCCGAAACTTAAATAATCTCTATATCTCCAATAAGCATTGTTATGAACGCATTCATATCCGGGTTTTGTAAAATTAGAAACTTCGTATTGATAAAATCCTTTTGAGATAAGAAAATCAATTGTAGTTTCATAAAGATCAGCATCGTAATCATCATCCTGCATCGTTACTTTTTTATCGAGTACAAGCTTGTTGAGAATTGTTCCACGCTCAAGTATTAAACTATAAGCAGATAAATGTTTTATTGGAAGCTGAATTGCAGTATCAAGATTGTCAATCCACTTTTCTTTTGTTTGATTTGGAAGATTAAAAATTAAATCAACGCTTATATTTTCAAATCCAACCTCAGCAGCGTTGTAAACTGTTTGGATTGCTGTTTGTTTATCGTGAATGCGTGTAAGAAAATTTAATTCCTTTTCATCAAAAGATTGAATGCCAATGCTTATACGGTTTATTCCAGCATCCTTGAATAATTTTAACTTAGATTTATCAACTGTGCCTGGATTTGTTTCCATTGTTATCTCTGCATTATCATCTATAGCAAAATCTTTTCTTAGATGATCTAGAATCTCTTTTAGATATTTTGGTTCCATTAAAGATGGAGTTCCTCCACCAAAGAATATGGAGGTAAATATTCTATCTTCTGAATAGAGGTGAGAGAAATATTCTATCTCCCTCTTAAGAGATTTAAGGTAAGCAGAAACATTATCAGATGTAATGATGGAATAAAAATCACAATAAATGCATTTGTGATCGCAGAAAGGAATATGAATATATAGTGCGCTGTCTTTCAATATAGAAATCTCTTAATAAAAAAAGATGACATCTTTTTAGGGGTATCATCTTTAAAATATAGAACGGCTAAATATTTTATCACGGTTTGATTTTTAGCTCAGTTAGAAATTCTAATTTACTGCTTAAATTATAAGGGGTAGTGGAGGCTGTAACATTTGAAACTTCAAGTGTAGCAACAAAACATTTATCTTCTTGCGGGTCTAACAGATATGCATTGATGTTGGATATTTCCTGCTGCGTTAGTGTTATCTCTAAAGGGTTATTAATATAAGTGGCCGCAACAAATGCTGGCACAATGTACTTAAATAATTGCGTTGAACCATTTGCTTCATATAGTGTTAGTGTTAAATTCTGTCCTTGCAGACCTTGTGTTGCGCTTAATGTAAAGTATGCCGATGTAACATATCTGATCTCTTCCAGGTTATCTTTATTATCCTCATAGTCTTCAAAATCAGAAAGGCAAAGGTTGCTTGAGATAAAAATACTTGATCCAGCCCCAACTGTGCTAAATTCTGCTTCCATTGCTAGTGTTAGATAAACATCATCAATTGGATCGCAACCATTAATGAAAAGCAATGCCACGAAAAGACTTAATAATAAAAGTGTATTTATTTTTTTCATTTTCATACTCCTAAAAATCTAATGACAGACCGGTTGTGTAGGTCGTAAATTTTGTAAAGTTAACATCACCGTTAATTACAAATACACCAAGTTTAAGAGCTCCGCCAAGTGTAAATCTAAAATTATTGTCTCCATCCACTGATAAATTATGAATTTTATTGCCAAGACCGGGATAAGAATTATTATTGTCTTCAAAGTAATAACTAAAATCCATGCTTGAGGATTCATACTGTAAACCGCCATAGACAGTTAGGATGGAAAAACTTTTACTAGCATGCACATTAAATGCAAAATTGCTCGATTCAATTTTTGTATAATTAACCGGGTCACCGTCATCAAATTCAAAATCAAAATTGTTAATTAGAATTTGAACTGCAATGTCTAATGGTATTTGAGGGAAGTGACTGCTGATCTCATGTTTTAGTCCGAAACCTAAAAAACCTACTCGTACATCATCAAACTTAACTTTAGGAAAAAACCTTACAAGTAATTCAGTGTTAAACATACTTCCGGAAAATTGATATATTCCAGAAGGGACTGCATTTAAAGCTAGTCCGGTTGGATAAGTATAAAAACCGTTACTGCTCAAATAGTAACTTCCTTTATTTCCAAATACTGTTGCTGTAGGATCAACATCTCCGATAACATTATCTGGCGGGTCAGGCTGAAAGGTTTTTTGACCATCAGGAACAAGTGACCACATACCGATCAGACTGAATTTAAAACCAAAAACCTCAGGTACATCAGCATCATAATAACCGCCTGAGTTATAATATGCTCCGAACCAACTGGATAAAGGCTGAACGTATTTTTCTGCATCGGTAGGATTGAGGCTGTTTACGTTTATGCCAATTTGAGAGAATGAAGCTGGAGAAATTAAAAGTACAGATAAAAGAACTGCCGATAAAAATAATTTCATATTTGGTACCTTTCTATCAGAATTACTTCTGTAAACTTCCAAATAAATAATTGCAGATGCAAAGACAATTTCTATTTATTTAAAATTAATTGCTTCGCACTTTCAATGCTGGCTTTACTTAGTTCTTCACCGCTAATAAGTTTTGCAACTTCATTAATGCGTTCATCATCAGAAAGTTTTTTTATAGAACTTACGGCACGGTTATCAATTTGCTTTTTCTCAACTGCAAAATGAATATCTGCCATTCCAGCAATTTGGGGTAAGTGCGTTATTGAAATTATTTGGTGAAATGTCGCAAGATCTTTTAAAGCAGCACCAACTTTTTGTGCAATTCTTCCACTAACACCGGTGTCAATTTCATCAAAGATTAATAAAGGAAGTTTATCTGATTTAGCAAGAATAGTT
>CALLZX010000412.1 GCA_937858935.1 uncultured Ignavibacteriales bacterium
ACTTTATCCTGAATAATTCCTTTTTCTGAATACTTGACCGTTGTTAATGCGAATTCAGGATCGTGACCAAAGTATAAATACCAGTTTTCATTTGCCGCTAATTGTAAATATTTTTTCTTTTCCTGAACTGTTATCATAGGCTGCAGATCATATCCCATCACATATGGAATTCTAATATGCGAAATAAAAGGCATCAAATCAGCACAATATAAAATTGAGTTCGAAGAATCAGAAATTTTTATCATTTGCTGTGCAAACGTATGACCAGTAATAATTCTAAAAGAAATATTATCATCAAAATCAATCTCTCCATCTACAAGATGCAAAACTCCTTCTTTAACAAGCGGTTCAAAATTTTCTTTTATGTAACTTCCTTTGTCTCTGTCTGATGGATTCATTGCCCATTCAAAATTTTTCTTTTGAACAAAATATTTTGCATTTGGAAAAGCAGGAACAAGTTTTCCATTTTCATATTTTGTTGATCCGCCTGTATGATCAAAATGAAGATGAGTTAAAATTACATCCGTAATCTCATCAGTTTTTACTCCGCAATGTTCAAGAGCATTTCCAAGTTTAAGATTGGGATTTATACGATAAATACTTTTGGATTTTTCATCCCATTTATTTCCCATTCCGGTATCGATTAATATCTTTTTATCATCACTGAGCAGAAGAAGATTCCTGGTAGAAAGTGTAACTCGATTCAATTCATCCGGCGGATTCGTCTTTTCCCAGAGTGGTTTTGGTATTATTCCAAACATAGCTCCGCCATCTAAACCGATAAAACCAGAGAGTATGGTCTTTAATTTGTACTTGCCGATTTGCATAGAATTTTTTTGTTTGTTGAATTGAAGTTACAAAGCTTAAAAAGTAAAAAAAACTCACGAACTGATATGTAAAAGCAAAACATTACTTAAAATTTTTCGATAATAACTTGCAAACTGAATAATATTGTGCACTTGAGCAAATGTCTAAATCACAAAATTCGATTCTAATAAAGATGAACTCATATAACAGGAAAAATATTTGAATATCAAACGTTTTAATATATTAAATCAATTGGCAACTATCAGCAGTTACCTTCTTAATTGGAACATTTTTTGTCTATCAACACATTAAAAATCAGAATGATTATTAAAGTCTATGTTCAATAGGAAAGGAATCTTATGAAACAACAAACTCCATTATTTATTGCAATGGGAATACTTGTGCTTTATAGTCTAATTTTTCCGCAAGAAAAAATATATCAGGATATTCCATTAAGTGACTCTATAAATATTACAAAAAATAATAGCGAAGAAAAACAAATCGTTTCTATCAAAGTCGATTTTAGTAAGTCTCGATTTATGCAATCTGAATCTGGCTTGTGGCCAAGTTTAGAGCTTATATCAAATATCTACCTTTGATATTTGAACCATATACATAAGAGTTTCAGGGTTACAATAGGAAATATGATGGCAATGGTTTAAGTATGGTATTGTAAAACAATATTGTTCACTTAATAATACTTCAATGAGTATTGAGAGTGAAAATGGGTGGGTAATACTGTAAAAGTGTTTCAACTAAAATTAAAAAAGGGCACTACATAAGTGCCCTAAAAATATAAGCTTATCTTCCTATTCCGTCTAAGTATTCTTTTCTTTTTAATAAAGTATCAACATCCTCAACATGATTTGGATCAGGAACGCAGCAATCAACAGGACAAACAGCAGCACATTGCGGTTCATCATGAAATCCTTTACACTCAGTACATTTATCCGGAACAATATAAAAGAAATCAGTAGAATAAAATCCGTTTGCGCCTGAAGGTGCGGCATCACCATTTCCATAATGAGCACCAGCTAATTCCCAATCTACTCCGCCTTCATATATAGCTGTATTTGGACATTCAGGCTCGCAAGCTCCGCAGTTAATACATTCTTCAGTAATCTTTATTGCCATATTAGTTTCTCCTTTTAATTATTATCAGAATAAGGTAAATAAAAAATAATTTCTAAACTTGACTACATTTTAGGAAAACTAAAGCTCTTGTTCAAGGTACAAGTTAAAAAGATCTAAATTTTGCTGAAATTACCAACTTCCACTTGCACCACCGCCGCCGAAAGAGCCGCCTCCGCCGCTAAAACCACCACTGCTCCCACCCCAACTACTGGATCCACTTGACCATCCTCTGGAATGAGTCCCTGTTCTATAAACACCACCGGGAATAAATGGTCCTCCGCCCCGCATAAAAGAAAAAGCCACAATAATTATTATAATCAGTATAACAAATGGAAACCCTCCATTATCATCAGCATCTTCAGCTTTATATTCTCCACCTATCGCAGCAATTATTGAGTTAATGCCCTCATTTATGCCAAGGTAATAATCATTATCTCTGAATCGTGGCCGAATAACATTTCTGATAATTGAACTTGCTATTGCATCAGGAACTGAACCTTCTAAACCATACCCAACTTCTAATCTAAGTTCTCTATCATCTTTTGCAATTAGTAATAGAATTCCATTATCATTTTTTTCAGTGCCGATTTTATTTTTTGTTGCTGTTTCCTCGGCCAACATTTCAATCGGATAATTTTCGAGTGAAGGAATCATTAAAACAACTATCTGGTTAGAAGTTGTATCCTGAAAAGATTTTAATCTTTCGTTTAAATCCTGCAACTCTGATTGACTTAAAGTATTTGTTAAATCAGTTGCCCACATTTTAAGCTTAGGAATTTGTGGTTGAGCAAATCCAACAGAATAGCAAAATAAAAGGGATGAAAAAAAATATTTCATTAATTAAAATTCAACTTTAGGTGGAGTTTCTGCGCCCTGGATAGCCTTAAAGTATTGTTTTTCTCCGAATCCAAACATCCCTGCCATTATTGATGCAGGAAATCTTTTTATAGTTGTGTTGTATGACTGAACTACTTCATTAAACTTTTTTCGCTCGACAGAAATTCTGTTTTCGGTTCCTTCTAATTGTGCTTGAAGCTGTAAAAAATTCTCGTTGGCTTTTAATTGAGGATAATTTTCAACCGTAACTAATAATCTTGATAACGCTCCGCTCAATTCACCTTGTAGCGATTGAAATTTTGCAAATGCCTGAGGATCATTAAGAACTTCTGGTGTGATATTAAATTGACTTACCCTTGCACGTGCCTCTGTAACCTTTGTTAAAACCTCTTTTTCAAAATCAGCGTAACCTTTTACCGTATTAACAAGATTTGGAATAAGATCTGCTCTTCGCTGGTATTGATTTTCTACTTGAGCCCAGGATTGTATAACGGCTTGATCTAGTGAAACCATATTATTGTAAGAACTTATACCCCAAATAACTAACATTCCAACGGCTAAAAGGACGACTGCACCAATTGCACAGCCAATCATCATTCCTTTGTTTTTCATTATTACTCCTTAAAATTTCTTAACGAAAATTTGGATTTAAGAGGATTTTTAGATTTTAAGAATTCATCAGCAAAAATATAATACTTAATAAAGGTAAATGTACACTATTAAGTGCGATATTTTTTTCAAGGTTTTTCGCCTTTGTATTGATATTGCAAGTAATCCAACGCTTTATTTGATATTTGCAAGTTTTTCTGGATAGCAAATTTTTCAGCGTTTTGAATATTACCTGAATAAAAACGTAACCATAAAAAGTTTCCGATTATAATTCCATCGAAGACTCTATCTTCTACAAAGGCATTTATTGTTAAATATCCGAATAATATATTCCATCCAAGTGAAAGTGTACCGCTAACATACTCCCCTGTGTAAAATTGCCCGAGTCCAGGAATTAAATAAGAACTATATTTTGAAAAATTTACAGAATACATTTCATCATCAACAGTTTTGCAGAGTTCAGCTAAAGTTGTATCAAGTCTATTTTCATTAAAGACTTCAAAAGCTTTTTCCCATTCATCAGAAAAAATATAATTCCATCCAATCCAATAATTAATTTCCTTTTCTTTAGAAATAAATCTTGGATCATCCAACAATTCATTCAGGATTTTTTCTGCTTGTTTGGTCGTTCTCCGTAAAATATTTGTTCTTGCATTTAATATCCTACATAAAAAATATTCTTCATCATCCGAGTTATTTATTTCAGCAAGTGTCAAATATTTAATAGCTTCATCAAACTTTGCACCCGCTTTATAGGAGATCCCAATTAACAGATTTGACTGAAACGAAAAACTATTTTTTTTGTCAAAAAATTGCAGACGTTTTAATTCGGTTATTGCATCAAAATATTTTTCCCGATTAAATAATTGATTGGCAAATTCAAATTGCTGCTCCAAAGTGCTTTGAGCAACAACACTTGTCAATGAAGCAAAAATAAAAAGTAATATTCTTTTACTTGCAGAAATCATAATTAGGTGTATAATAGTTTTTCTCTTCCAGAAATAATTTAACTCCTTCATTAAACTCAAAATTTACTTTTACATTAAATATTTGTGCAGAGGCAACAGAACCGTATATATTTCCAACGTAAAAACCAGCTCCAAGAGCTGTAAATATCCATGCCCGAGTTGGATGATCGTGTTCAAAGTTTGTGTAGGCTAAGTATGTGAACAGTCCTGTTAACAGAAATGCTGTTATTCCATCACCATACTCTTTGGTATATATTTTTCCTGCTCCCGGAATAATTGCGGAAAGAACTCCCGCTAGTGCTTCACTTTTGTATGGTGGATTTTCCTTCAGATTATAAAAATTAGATAATGTTTTTTTTTCTTCATCCTCAAATGGAATTAAAAAGCTTTCCTTTTGGGGAAGCTCAGTTTTAGATAACAAAAGTGCTGTATTCTTTAATCTATAAGCATTGTTTGCATATAGTGATTTGGAGTTTATAAGTGTCTCCGCAAATGCATAAAAGACTGAATCAATATTTTGCAAGTAGATCGATTTGAGTAATTCAATTTTGCTTTGTTCATAAAATTGCGATGTTTTTTTTATCAAGCTAAGATTGTTGACTGCATTTTCACAATTGTTCATTGAAGAATATGCAATTGCAATTTTAAACTTTACCGTATCATCATCAACTGCTACTAAATATTTTTCATATTCATCAATAGCTCGCAAATAATCGTTATCGCAAAAAAGGAAATCAGCAAATAACTTAATGTTTTCTGGTGATTGAAAATCTATCTGCTGGGAAAATATTATCGAAGATAAAAGGACAGTTAAAGAAAATATTTTAAGCATTATTCATTTACATAAGTTTTGGCAGGAATGTAATTTATATTTTCATCCTCCAAAGTATATAATGACACAGGATCATAAAAGTGATTTTTACCATATCTTGGATAATGTTCATGCCTTCCAAAAATATTTGTGTCCCTTGTAAATCTATCGAAGAACATTACAACGCCCTGAAAAACATTTGTTTCTTTAATTGATTGAACCAGAAAACTTGAACAAGAAGGTTGGAAAGGACAATTAGCACCATCAACATCCGAAACAAAAAACCAATATGCATTTATAAAAGGTTTTACAATTACATCCGAAACTGATTCGATTGAAAGATCATATTCCCTTTCGAGATAATTATTTTTTAACTGATATGTCAGGTCAGATTTTTCCCATCTGACCCAATCTGTCTGAGAATAAATAGCCACCTGAGAAATAAATAGAATAAATAACAAATATTTTTTATTTATTATCAAGTAAAGCTCGGGCAATTACTACTTTTTGGATTTCTGACGTACCTTCATAGATCTCTGTTATCTTGGAATCACGCAAATATCTTTCAACCAGATATTCACGAACATAACCGTAACCACCGTGAACCTGGATTGCATCGAGTGCATTTTGTACTGCAACTTTTGAGGCATATAGCTTTGCCATTGCAGCTTCTTTAAAGTAAGGTTTGCCCGCGTCTTTAAGTGCAGCCGCTTTAAATGTTAACAATTTTGCAGCATCAACTTTTACTGCCATATCTGAAAGCATAAATTGAATTGCCTGGAAATTAGAAATCGTTTGTCCGAATGCTTTTCTTTCTTTAGCATATTTAACAGCCGCGTCTAATGAAGCTTCTGCAATTCCAACTGCTTGAGAAGCAATCCCAATTCTTCCGCCGTTAAGTGTATTCATTGCAAAGTTAAATCCTTTACCTTCTTCCCAAACGATATTTGCTGCTGGAACTCTGCAATTCTGAAATGTAAGTGAACACGTGTCAGAACTTCTAATTCCAAGTTTATCCTCTTTTACTCCATGATCAAATCCTGGAGTACCTTTTTCAACAACAAAAGTTGAAATCCCCTTATGAGCTAGATCTTTATTTGTTGTTGCCATAACCAAAACATAATCAGCAGTCGTTCCGTTTGTAATCCAGTTCTTAATTCCATTTAGACTAAAATGATCACCATCTTTATCTGCCATAGTCTTTTGTTTTGTTGCATCGCTTCCTGCTTCAGGTTCTGATAATGCAAATGCACCAAGTTTCTCACCCTTTGCAAGAGGTACCAAATATTTTTGTTTTATAAAGTCCGAACCATATTTTTCCAACCCGTAACAAACCAAGGAATTATTAACAGACATTATTACCCCAAGACTTGCATCAACTTTAGAAATTTCGATCATTGCAAGAACATAACTTAATGTATCCAGCCCAGCACCTCCGTAATCAGGAGAAACCATCATACCCATAAAACCAAGTTCCCCCATCTTCTTTACTATCTCATAAGGAAACTCTGCGGATTTATCTCTTTGCACGGCAGAAGGTGCAATTTCATTTAATGCAAAATCTCTAGCGGATTCTTGTATCATTAAATGTTCTTCAGTGAGATCAAAATTCATCTTAAATCCTTTTTTAATTTTGATAAAAACCTGTTAATTTTAACCCGATTGATTTTAGGGTTTAATTTATATCAAAAATAATGGAATAAATCTTATGTATCAATTAGGGGATTGATTGTTAATATGCTGAATAAATTTATTTTTTGACAAATCTTAGCTTGTGGTTAAATAATGATGGAACAAACTTCAACTGTGGAATCGGTTAGTAAGACAATGCTTAAGGGTTTAACCCTTAAAGAATTAAAAGACTTCTTTACTGCTGCGGAGGAAAAACGATTTAGAGGTGATCAAGTTTTTGAGTGGATCTACGGACATATGGCCGCAAGTTTTGATGAAATGTCCACCATTCCAAATTACCTTCGGAAAAAACTAAATCTTTATTGTGAACTTAATACACTTACCCTATTCACTTCACATCTGTCACAAAGAACCGGAACAAAGAAATACTTATTTAAAACTCATGATGATTTAGTTATTGAGGCAGTAGTAATACCAGACCCTAAAAGAACCACATTATGCATATCAACACAAGTTGGATGTCCTTTGGATTGTCAATTTTGTGCAACAGGATTAATGGGATATAAAAGAAATCTTTCATCCGCAGAAATAATGGATCAATTTCTAATGGTATCCCGGGATTACGGTAAGAATAAAATATCCAATATAGTTTATATGGGAATGGGTGAACCACTACTTAATTATGCAAACACACTAAAAACATTACAGATATTTGCTGAAGAAAAAACAAAAGACATTAGCTTAAGACGTATTACAGTTTCTACGGCCGGCATAGCTCCCAAAATAGTTGAACTTGCAGACAGTGGGTTGAAAGTTAAATTAGCATTATCATTACATTCAATGTTTGAAGAAACGCGAAATAAAATAATGCCGATAAATAAAAAATATTCTTTGGCAGAAAATCTTGAAGCTGTTAGGTACTATGCAAAACAAACGGATACACGTATAACTTTTGAATATGTTATGCTAAAAGATATTAATGACAGAACTGATGATCTTAATGCTCTTATAAGATTATGTAAGTCAATTCCTTGTAAAATTAATGTTATTCCTTTCAATTCAATTTCACATATGAGCCCAACTGGATATGCTCATGAACTACAGCCATCACAAAAATTCCGTGTAGATGAATTTGTTAAAACACTTAGAGAAAATGATATTGTCGTAATGGTAAGGTATACGCAGGGTGATGATATTGCTGCAGCCTGCGGACAATTAGCATATAAGCTTGATCACAGTAAAGCAGAGTAATGCGTAAGCTTACACACGATGAGATTTCTAAAAGTAGAAGCTCTTTAGATAAAATTCATACCGTAAAAAAGCTGCCTGTAATTGTTTTACTAAACTCGATCAGAAGTTCATACAATGTTGGTTCGATATTCAGGACCTCAGATGGGGCAATGATTGAAAAACTAATCCTTTGTGGTTACACACCTCATCCTCCAATAGATTCTGAAAACACAGGCAACAAGGATGTTTTAAAAACTGCCCTTGGCTCAACTCAAAGTGTATCGTGGCAATATATCAAGAATCCTGTTGAAGCTATTAATGAGATTAAAGCTCAAGGAATAAAAATTTGTGCACTGGAATTGACTGATAAAAGCAAACCTTATAACACAATAACTAACAATGATTTTCCAATTTGCCTTGTGGTGGGCAATGAAATAACCGGTGTTTCACAAGAGGTTTTGGATTTGTGTGATTATTCAATTGAAATTCCACAATATGGGATTAAACAATCTTTAAATGTTGCAGTAGCTTATGGAATTGCAATCTTCGAACTGAGAAAAATTTTTGACCAGAATAAATAAAAATTATACTGCAGCAGTAAAATATTCTTCCCCATTATCCTTTGTATGAATCATCAATAAATTTGCTCTTAACATTTTTACTAAAGTTCTTGATGCTCTTCTTTCAGAAATGTTTACAAGATTACTTAGTTCTTTTACACTAATTCTTTCTACTTTCGAAAGATATTCAAAAACTATTTTTTCAGTTGAACCAAGAATATATTTTTTTAATGCAGTCTGGTTGGATTGAGCACGAAGAATTCTGATCATTTCCTTACTGGCTTGCACACTTTTATCATTAACTCTTATTGTAACAATTGCATTTGTAATATCAAGATCTGATTTATAATCCTGGATACGATGTGGTTTTTTTGTTGATTCGGGAATTCTAACTATTACAATTTCTTTACCATCAATTTCTCTGTACTCAATTAAATATTCAAGCGGAGGTTCGCAGTAGTTTAGTGCAGCGTCTTTAACAAGTTCAGTGGTTTCTTTTTCGCTTTCCACCCCAACTATTTTTTTATCATCATCAACTCCAAATAAAACATATCCCCCTTTTGTATTTGCAAATGCAATCATCTCCCGGGCAATTTTATCGTGAGTTGAAAATTTTCTTTTGAACTCAACCTCAATATTCTCACCTTCTTCAATGAGATTTAATAATTCTCTGTATCGCATAATAGAAGGAATTTATTTTAATCTTTTAAGATTAATTAAAGTGTTTACGTGGATCCCAGAGAGGTTCATATTTCTTTTTCTGGGTTATCCCAACTTGTTTTTTAGGATCTGATATTTCATTGTTAAGGACTGGATTCGATTCCTCAACTAATTTAGTATCTGCAACAACATTTCCAAAAACTTCTTCTGTTAATTTTTCAGATTCTTCATCAGGGTTTAGTGCAATTTGAGTTGAATCTGATTTCAATTGTACTAAGGCATTTAAGCTGTCCTGAATTGCTTTTTGTATTCTGGCTTTTTCCTGTTTATAGATAGATATTTTTTGTGAAACTTTTTTAACATAAGGTGTAGTTGGATATTTTGCTATCAATGTATCATACACGGAAGCAGCAGAATCAAGAAGAAACAAATTATCCTCAAGAATAAAAGCAGATGCATATAATGCTTTAGGAGCTAATGGTGATTTCGGATATTCCTTATAAATGCTCCAGAATTTATCTATTGATCTGGAGTAATTAGTTTCAAGCATATAGTCTTCGGCAGAAGCATAAATCTCTTTTGCAGGATCATAATTTAAATCAATTAAAGGTAAATTTAATTTATTAGCTGCCGCATTCACAATATTTTTATCTTTATAATTTTCATAAATTATCCTGAAGAGACTATCAGCCTTTTCTTTTTCGTCTATCGTTAAATAATAACTGCCAATAGCATACAACGTATTAGGATAATAACTTGTTTCAGAATATTTATCTAAATTCTGCTGGTAAAGAAAAAAAGCAGAATCCGGAACATTTAAATCAGTTAAAAATAGATTTCCCAATTCCAGATTATCTTTAGAAATTATAGTCTTAGCTGAATCGATTGAGATCGATAAACGTTTTGGTGGATTACCTTTAAAGTCAAGACTATCAAGTTTCAATTGACCTGAATTTTTAAGATTCTGAAGTTCTTTATTCTTCAATTCATTTTCAGCTTCAATCCTTTTCTGTTTTCTAAATTCAAACAATCTATTTGAAATTCCAGCAGTATCAAAAGTAGATACTTCACCTATCTGTATTAAGCTGTCTACTTTAATCAAACTATCTTTAACAAAAATGGAATCTTTGATAAACGATGAATCGATTTTGCCAAGCATTGTATCAGTACCAACATCTTTCCAAATTTCCTGCATTTCTTTTTGCGCAAGAAATTCTTCAAGAATCCTTAATGAATCCGCAAGATATTCAGTTGAATCTTTTATAAAGATATCAATGTTCTGAGAATAATAAAGTTGTTTATCAAACTTGTTAATTTCATTTCTCAGTTTCGAATATTTTGCAAATAGAAGATTATTGCTTTTAGCTTTATCAACATATTCTTTAGGTGGATTAGATACAGCAGATTTTGAAAAATAATATCCGGCGCTATCGTAATTTAATAATTTCGCTCTGTACAACTCACCCATTTCAAAATTTGAGGCAGAAGAAAAAGGAGTGTTTTTATACGTAGTATCAACCATCCTAAACTGCTCAAGAGCCTGGTTATATTCACCAAGTTCTACAAGAGTTTTCCCAATTTCAAAATCAATCTCGTTATATGAATTTGAAAATTTATCTTCAGTCCGGATATCTTCAAATACTTCTAATGCTTTTTGTGTCTGTCCAGCATTACGTAATGCATTAGCATATTTGATTGTTGCACTAACTTCCAGATCAAAATCAGGAGAATAATCAAATACTTTTTCATATGCTGTTATTGCATTCTCTTTCTCTCCAATTAGTGTGTATAGATTACCCAACTCATAGTAAATCTGTGCACGTATTAAATCATCATTATAAACTTCTGCAAACTCAGTAGCAAGACTAATTGCTTTAGAATAGTCTTTTTCTCTAAGTCTGTATTTAATTTCATGGATGTAAGATTCTTTTATTATCAGATTATAACCTTCTTCAATTCCTTTAGCACGAACCTGTTCAATTAGTTCTAACGCCTTTGTAATTTCTCTTAATTCAAACGAATTTTTTGCCATCCATAAATTTGCTTCGGTTATAAGTTCATCATCATCAATATTTGTAGCAAGAAGTTCTTCAAATTTTCTATTTGATTTTTGATAATTATTCTGGTAATAAAATGATTTACCAAGCATCATCAGTGCTTCATCAACGTAAGCAGAAGTTGAGTAGAATTGTAATAGCTTAGAACTTTTTTCTACAACTTTAACTAATGAAGCTTTAGCATTACCAGGGATTATTAGAGGATCGTTGGAAAAAAGATCTCTTTTTTGCGAAAGTATTTCCAGTTCGGCATCTTCAAACAGGGTTGCAGTATTAAAGTAAAGATTAAAGTAAGTGGTAAAATTATCCCATACCGAGCATCCGCTCGCAATAAGCAGAAGAAATGATACAACTAAGAGTTTAATGGTTATGTTTCTAAAAATCATATAGATAAGCTATTAAACCTTCGGAAAAAGAAAAAGGCATTTTTTTTCTACAAAGCCTGAGTGCCGGATTCTTCAGTTCTGATCCTTATTACTTCCTGCACATCAGAAATAAATATTTTTCCGTCTCCTACCTGCCCAGTTTTTGCTGAACGAAGTATTGCATCTATAACTTTATCCAAGAAAGAATCGTCAACAACAATTTCTATTTTTATCTTTGGAATAAATTCAATTTGGTATTCACTTCCGCGATACGTTTCTGTATGGCCTTTCTGTCTGCCGTATCCTCGAACTTCAGAAATTGTAAGTCCATGTATTCCCTCTTCAATCAAAGCTTCTTTTACTTCATCAAGTTTAAAGGGTCTAATAATAGCTTCAATTTTTTTCATAGAAGACTCCGGTTATGATTTGCCGTGACATTGTTTATATTTTTTGCCGCTTCCGCAAGGACAAGGGTCATTGCGTCCAATTTTTTCTTCCACATGAATGGTTTGAACTTTACCTTCTGGATTTGTTTGAGGTGGGCGATTTGATAATCCAATATTCTCCGTACTCTGTTTACTTTCCATCATTCTTATTGGTGCAGTTCTCTTTCTTTGGACTTCTTCAGGTGCATGTGGGAAGAACTTAAATGCAAATGAGACCGATTCGTTTCTTATCTGATTCAACAATTCGACAAATAATTTAAAAGCCTCACCCTTATACTCTATTAAAGGATCTTTCTGCCCATATGCTCTTAATCCAATACCTTCTTTAAGATCATCCATTTCCCGCAGATGTTCTTTCCATTTATGATCTAGCACACTAAGTACTGCATATCTTTCTAATCTTGCCATCAATTCTGAGCCGAGCATTTCCTCTTTTCTTTTATAAAACTCATGTGCAGCATCTATAATACGTTTCTTTACTCCAGTCTCTCCAAGTGATTCAAATTCTTCGGGTTCAAGTTTAATATCAACAAGTAAACTCTGTAACAACTGCTCCCTGATAGCAATAACATTTACTTCTTCAAAATTCTTTTCAACAATTTCATCAATCATCTCCTCCATAAGTCCGAGCAATTCACTTTTTAGTCTATCACCCTGTAATGCTTTTTTTCTTCTGGAATAAATAACTTCACGTTGCGAATTCATCGTGTTATCATACTCTAATAATCTTTTTCTTATCGCAAAGTTATTCTCTTCAACTTTTTTCTGAGCGCGTTCAACAGATTTACTAATCATCGGATGCTGAATTACTTCACCTTCTTTAATTCCAATTCTTTCCATAACAGATGAAATTCTATCACTGCCGAATAATCTCATCAAATCATCTTCCAAAGAAAGATAGAATTTAGAAACGCCCGGATCACCCTGTCTACCCGCTCTACCTCTTAATTGTCTATCAATTCTTCTTGATTCATGTCTTTCAGTTCCAAGAATATATAGTCCACCTTTATCCACAACTCCGGCGCCGAGTTTAATATCTGTACCTCTACCAGCCATATTGGTGGCAATTGTAACAGCACCGAGTTCACCTGCATGTTGCACAACTTCTGCTTCCTTCTGATGCTGTTTTGCATTAAGTACATTATGCTGAACGCCCTTACGTTTTAACATTCGGCTTATTGTTTCAGAAACTTCTACTGATGTTGTACCTACAAGTACTGGTCTGCCTTCTTTTTTCAATGTTTCAATCTGCTCAATTATAGCATTATACTTTTCACGTTTGGTTTTATAAACCGCATCATCCTGATCATCTCTTGCAATAGGCCTGTTGGTAGGGATAACCACAACTTCCAATTTGTAAATTTCAAAGAACTCGCCTTCTTCTGTTTCTGCAGTACCCGTCATGCCGGCAAGTTTATTGTACATTCTAAAATAATTCTGAAGTGTAATAGTGGCAAGAGTTTGAGAATCTCTTTCAACTTTCACATTTTCTTTAGCTTCAATAGCCTGATGTAAACCATCGCTATATCGTCTGCCAGGTAAAACACGGCCAGTAAATTCATCTACAATTGCAATCTTTCCTTCATCAGTTACAACATACTCAACATCTTTTTCAAAAAGTGTATAAGCTTTTAATAATTGATTAAGAGTATGAATTCTATCGCTAGCTTCAGAATATTTTTTGTAGAGAACATCTTTTCGTTTAACTTTATCTTCGATCGAAATTGTCTCATCATTTTCAAACTTGCTTATTTCATATCCAAGATCAGGCAAAACAAAATATTCTTTTTCAAAACCGCTGCCTTTTGCAAGTTCTTCTCTGCCTTTTTCGGTAAGATCTATCTGGTTGCTCTTTTCATCGATAACAAAATAAAGTTCTTCATCAATGATGTGCATGTTCTTACCTTTTTCTCTCAGATATTCCATCTCGGTACTTTGCACTAACCTCTTTAATGATGGTTCCGAAAGAACTTTTGCAAGTTTATTATTTTTTGGTAAGCCGCGCTGTGCGCGGAATAATAAAACTCCCGCTTCTGTTTCATTTTTTCCGCCATTCAATAAATCCTCTGCTTGCTGAACTAGTGTGGCAACAAGATTTTTTTGAAGTCTGAATACTCTTTCAATTCTTGGTTTCATATCATTAAACTGCTGATCATCTCTATCAACAGGACCGGAAATTATAAGCGGTGTTCTAGCTTCATCGATCAATACAGAATCCACCTCATCCACAATAGC
Organism: uncultured Ignavibacteriales bacterium; assembly: GCA_937858935.1. Classification (GTDB taxonomy): domain Bacteria; phylum Bacteroidota; class Ignavibacteria; order Ignavibacteriales; family Ignavibacteriaceae; genus IGN3. Next base: position 14,352 of record CALLZX010000412.1, read on the forward strand.
GTAGTTATGTTTGCGCTGTACTTGTTGCGATAAATCAACAGACATATTATCACGCAGATAATCAAAACCAAATTCATTGTTTGTTCCATATGTAATATCACAAGCGTATTGCTGTTGACGCTGCGCGGAATCCATAGTATTTAATATCACCCCAACTGTTAACCCATGAAATCTAAAAATCTCTCCCATCCACTCACTATCACGCTTTGCAAGATAATCGTTAACAGTAACAAGATGTACCCCACGACCAGTTAACGAATTAAGATACATAGGCAATGTAGCAACAAGAGTCTTTCCTTCACCCGTACCCATTTCCGCAATCTTACCCTGATGAAGTACTATTCCACCAATAAGTTGTACGTCATAAGGAACCATATCCCAGTTAAGTTTATTCCCGGCAACAGTCCAGCTTTTTCCAACCAATCGTTGGCAAGTTGATTTTACAACGGCATAAGCTTCCGGTAATAGCTCATCAAGAATTTCCTCATACTCATCGTTAAGTTTTTCTTCTAGCTCATCAAGTTCATCATAAGCGGTGTTGCGATCAAATTCTTCATCAGACTGCAAGCGAGTTTTTAGCTCGTTAATATTTTTTCTTGTTTCCTCAGTATGTGTCTGAATCTTTTCTCTAAATTCTTTTGTCTTGTTTACTAATTCATCATCGGTAAGATTTTTAATTGTTTCATAGTGGCTATTAATTTCTGTAACGATAGGCCATAAAACTTTAAGATCTTTTTCGTGTTTATCACCAAATAATTTTTTAATCAGTTTTAACATTTCGTACCCGTATCTCCATTAGTAATTATATATTGAAAAATTAAAGATAGATGTTCTGACATGCAATTTAAGAATTATTGGACAAAGAATTTGCCTGATATTTTAGATCAGTGCGTTAAAACATCAGGAGAATTTTAGAAATTAATTTATCAATTAGATAACTAATATTATGATCTATTATTACCTAAGTGCCTCAGCTATAGCATTTTCAACTATTGGCTCCATAACCTTGTAACCAGCTAAGTTGGGATGAACACCATCTTCAGAATATTCTTTTTTCAGCCCATTTCGCTGATCAGCCATTAAAGTAAAATAATCTACATAAATAATTTCGTTTTTGAGTGCGTAATCTTTTATCCATTTATTCAAATCAACAATTTTTTGTGCTGGTTCAAGCCCCGTTTTCCAAGGATAATCGTACGCAGGCAGTATCGAACATAATACAGCTTTGATATTATTAGCATTTGCAATCTCAACCATAGATGCAATATTGTCCTCAATCATTTCTAATGTAGATGGACCTGTGTTTCCGGCAATATCATTTGTGCCGGCTAATATCACAACAACTTTTGGTTTAAGATTTACAACGTCGGATCTAAATCGTACAAGCATTTGTGGAGTAGTTTGACCGCTTATTCCTCTGTTAATGTAGGATTTACCTACAAAGAAATTTGGGTTAACTTCAATCCATCCCTGAGTTATCGAATTACCAATAAAAACAACCCGATTTTCGTTATCTGCTGGTAAACCAATTTTTAGATTTTCTTCTTTGTATCTGTTAAGATTTGCCCAGTCATTATCTTGTGCGAATAATATTTCTTCCATAAATATAAAAGTTAGAATTATGTAAAATAAAAATTGAATGTGCTTCATAAATTTATACTCAACGTTCTTTCTTTAATAAACTAATGTTTGAATAGCGTGTGCAGGAATAACAACTTCAACGGCGCTTGAGGTACCGACGTATAATTTGTACTTTATTTCAAGATCACTTTGGTTCATCACAACAGTTACAATATTCCCACTTTCATTCAAAAAAGAAGTGCTTAGTAAATGACTTCTGCTGCTCACGGTGCTTATGCGTTTTGCATTTGGTCTGATAAACTTTGAAAAATGTCCTATGTAATAATAAGATGGAGTATAAATCAGCTCACCGGTTTTAGTATCTCCATGCAGCGGTGCAAAGCAAAAATTCTCGACGTGATTTGGTCCACCCGTTTCATCAAGCAAAATATTCCAATCAGTCCAGCCAACTGTTCCATTATTAAAATCGTTTATCATAGATCGGCCATATCGTTCAGCGTTTCTCCATGTTTGATATCCTTCCGGTCTAAAACTTTCTGCACAACCTTCTGTAAATAAAAGCGGTTTATCAGGAAATGATTCATACACATTTCTTACATTGTCGTACATTTCCTCACCACCAGCCCAGGATTCATACCAATGGAACCCAACACCCCATGTATATTTTGATGCATCCGGATCTTGCAAAATCGTGTTAGCTCTGTGGTTTATTAAATCACGGTTATGATCCCACACAACAATTTTTTTATCCGCCAATCCTTCTCGCTCCATTGTTGGACCAAGAAAGTTTTTAAGAAAATCTCTTTCTTCTTCGGCAGTAAAAATACACGATTCCCATTTTTGTGTTGCCATTGGTTCATTTTGAAGAGTGATACCCCAAACTGGAATTCCTTCAGTTTCATAAGCTTTGATAAACTTTGTATAATAATTAGCCCACGATTGAGCGTACTCAGGTAATAACTTTCCTCCTCTTAACATATTATTGTTATCTTTCATAAATGCCGGCGGACTCCACGGACTTGCATAAAACAACAAATTTCCTCCTGCTGTTTCAATTGCTTTTTTAATAAGTGGAATACGGAATTGTTTATCGTGCTGAATACTAAAAGATTTTAAATCTTTATCACCTTCAGCAACGTAAGTATAACTACCAGAGCTAAAATCACAGCTATGAATATTAGTTCGTATTAAAGTATATCCAATTCCTTTTTCTTTGTCATAGTACGCATTTAAAAGCTCTTGCTGTTTATCTGCGGATAATTTAGCAAACACTTCTGCTGATGCATCTGTTATGGCTCCGCCAATTCCAATAAATGATTGATATTGTTTTTGCGGATTCACAAAAACTGATACTTCTGATTCAATTGGTTGAGGAGTTTCCTGAAATTCTAAATTTTCGGTAAGAGTCAATCTATGATCTGTATTTGAAGCGGTAGTATATAATTTTACTTCACTGTTAATGATATATGGCGGTAGTGAATCATTTATATGAGATGATGTTGAGCATCCAAAAAGTATAGCAAATATAGACAAGGTTGTTAAAAATGTTTTCATATTTTTTTTGTATTGTGATTATGTGTTATTGTAATTACAAGTTTAATTTTCTAACAAAAAATTTTTATTAAATGTCTTGCTGAAATTAGTTAAAGGTTAAAAAGACTACAAGAATTTTATGAAATGTAATTAATAAAAAAGGCGACTCATAAGAATCGCCATAATTTAAAATTGTTTTTAAGAGGTTTATAATTTATTTGAGAACAATCATCTTCTTAGTTTGAGAGAACTTACCAGATTCCAACTTATATAAATATGTTCCGCTTGTAAGCTTAGCTGAATCAAAATTAACTTCATAAACACCGGGAGTTTTTTCTTCACTAATTAACACTGCAACTTCTTGTCCAAGTATTGAGTATACTTTTAGCGAAGTGAAAGCTGTCTGTGAAATTGCATATCGAATTTTTGTTGAAGGATTAAAGGGGTTTGGATAGTTATTATAAAGTGTAAAAGTTTCTGGTCTTAATCCAACTAGTTCTTCATCGATTCCGGTTACATTTATAACGGCGGAAGTAACGCCCCACTTTCTGGATGGACTCTTAAATCCCGCATTAACAGTATATGTTCCTGCGGATGGTGCGGTTAATGTAAAAGGATTGGTTGAAGTCGAATTAATTACTGCAACTACATTTCCGCTAGAATTAACAAGTTCACCACCAACTTTACTTGTTGTTCCAGTAACAGTTATTCTTACTTGAAAATTGTTAAGCACTTCCGCGGTTACGATTCCAGTCTCAGAGGTATGACATCCTGAACCACCGCATCCAGGACCAGAATTAAAACCAGGTTCAGATTTTGTAAATGATATAAATACAATAAAAATAGCAACTAGTGATAAAAAAAAGGATATTTTCATAATTAATTCCTAAAATAGTAATTATTGGTAATTGACAATTTTTATGCCTTAAATAACAATCTAACATAATGATAAAAGTGACAATTAACGCTATTCAGTGACAATGAAGGCGGGAAATAAGTAATAGAAGTCATTTTTACTCAGTCACAAACAAAAAAAGGCGACTCAAAAGAATCGCCTTTATTCAAAATTGAGTTTAACTATTAATATTTACTTTAGCATTACCATTTTTTTTGTTTGAGAAAAACTACCTGCATTTACCTGATAAATGTAAGTACCGCTTGCAACCTGCTGGCCTAGATCGTTCTTTCCATTCCAGGTTACTTCATAAGTTCCAGCACCCTGATAATTATTTACAAGCTCGGTCACTTTTCTCCCGTTAATATCATAAATAGTTATTTTAACATTTCTTCCCTCAGGTAAGGCATATTTAAATTTTGTTGTTGGATTAAAAGGATTGGGATAATTATAACTGAGATCAAATTCTTTTGGAATTTCATTACTTATTTCAGCAACAGAAGTTGTTGTTTGAATTGTTGCACGCATAAAATAAGTCTCATTCCAGGATGACCAAGATGAACCATTATAATCCCAAGCTCTACCATTATTTGTAACATCGTAACCATAAAGAGGTAAATTTACACCATCATATTTAAGCCCAACAAAGAAATCACCATTTACAACTATGTTATATGATGAAAGATTTGTTACATCCCAAGCAGGGTATGTTGCGGCAGTTTTAAAATTAAGACTTACAAGATCACTACCTGGTTGCCCAGCACTGCTTGAAAGTACAATAGGTTTATAAGTTGCATTACCTGAAAATACTCCTGTAAAATATATTTCCATTTGGGTTATTGTTGCATTGCTTAAAGTTGGTGTCATTCTGTTAGCTGAACCTTGTCCATTAACCTGCCAGTAATATCCTCCGCCTGGTGTTCCATCATCATAAGTGAGAGTAGCTGTTTGTGTACCTCCACCACCTCCAGTTAGAGTTGATGAGTACATACTTCTTCCATGAGTTGCAGCAAAGAGTTTATTATCAGATGAACGAAAATCAATATCAAGAACAGGTACATTTGCCATTCCAACAACATCCTGAACCCATGTACTTCCACCATCTGTGGTAGAGAAAATTCCAAGATCAGTTCCAACAATAAGATTATTTCCGTTTGCAGGATTTACTACTGCACAGTTAGTTGGAATATTTGGAAGATTGCCCGAAATATTTGTCCAGCTGGTTCCATAATTAGTCGTCTTATAAATTTTTGATGATGCAGTATAACCGGAAAATGTAACATATGCAGTTGCGGGATTATTTGGATCAGTTGTAATTTTAGTTACAGACAAGTTTGGTAAACCACTAGTTCTAAGATTCCATGAGCTTCCAGCATCTGTTGTTACTTGTACTCTTCCATTTGAACAACCGGCATAAATGACATTAGAATTTCCCTTTGCAGCTATTACGGTAGAGATTGTAGCACCAGATGTACCACTGCCGTCACCAGTTAAATCACCGCTTATTGCAGTCCAATTTGCGGCACCGTTTGTTGTTCGCCAAACTCTATAAGTTCCGGCAACAATTATTGAAGAATTATTGGGATCCATTGAGAATGGAGAAATAAATTGTGTTCTATCTGTTGTTCCATCATAAAAATTTGGTCCTGTAGGAATTCCGTTCATTGCTTTGAAGAATGTTCCTCCGCCATCAGTTGATTTGTAGAATGCAAGATTTACATACTCCATATAAATATTATTTGTATTATTAAAATCAATTTCTGTTGCACCACCATCACCGCCAAGAATTTCATTCCAGCTTGTTGAGCCGGTTGTTCTTAATGTTCCGTTATCCTGTGTGCCTCCGGCATAAACTGTACCCGTGGGATTAACAGTTCCATAGTAAAATTGTGTAATGAAAAGATTGTTATTCATGGATGTCCATGTTTCCCCTTTATTTGTTGATTTATAAATTCCGCCATCATTACCAAGATAAACAATATTAGAGTTTGACGGAGCAAAAGCTACACCATGTTGATCTGCATGTGCATACGGCGGGGCACCGCTTTGTGAGTACCAATTTGTTTTCTGAATCCAGGTATTTCCAGCATCAGTGGTTTTCCAATTATCAATTCCACCTGCTAAAACATTATTAGCATTGTCTGGATCTACGGCAAGTATATTATCATACCAGGCCTGAGCTCCAGTATATGTTGCTGCACCTGCATAAGATGGACCAGGAATATCATTAGTATAAAACCAATTAGCTCCTGCATTAGCTGTATATATTATTGCCCCAGTACCGTAAGTATTTAAATCCATAAAAGAAGCATACGCAACAGATGGATTTGATTTTGACACAGCCATCTCAATTCTACCCAAATTGGCAAGAGTAATATTTTGAGAGAAGCTTGTTCCCGCATCGGTACTGCGCCAAATTTCAGCCTGATTGAATAACCCAAAGGTTGCAAAAATTGTTCTCGGGTTAGTATTTGCAATCTCAATATCCAAACAATGAACATCACTACCTGATCCTGTAACTTTAGCTGCAAAACTTACACCTCCATCGTTAGATGAATAAAGTCCTTTTCGGGTAGCAGCATAAAGCGTCGAATTTGCAGCATCATAATCAAGATCATTTACATAATAAAAATTTGTATTGTTTGTAGAAGATAACTGTGCCCAACTTATACCCGCATCTGTAGATTTAAATATTCCAGCGCCACGAATAGCATCCAGATTAAAAAATCCTTCACCCGTTCCTGCATAAATGATATTAGGATTATTTGGATCAATAACAAGAGCACAAACACCAATGTTTCCCAAAAAACCACTTAGGGATGTCCAAGAGGTTCCGCCATTCACAGACTTCCAAACTCCACCGGCAACCGCCCCAATATATACAGTGTTTGGGTCGGTTGGATGAACAGCAATTGCACGAATTCTTCCACCAATGTTACCGGGACCAAGCTGGCTCCAGCTCAAAGCATTTGGAGAGTTTGATGGAGATATATTATTTAATCTAATATGCCTATTTGCTTCATCGCGCCAATTATCAGGAATGCTGTTATTAGGATATGCTCTTTGTTCATAGTACCACAACATTGCTTTATCGGGCTGATCATATTTTAATTTTGATTTTTCTTTTTTCTTTTCAATCCTGAAGTTTTTAAAATCTTCTAAGGTATAAGTTTTTATATAGTGAGTATTGAAATAGGAAAAACCAAGAATAGATACAACTATAAAAGTAAACAGTGCCAGATATTTTTTCATTTGGTACCTCTTAATAATTAATAATATTTTTAAAACTCTATATGCTCAAAGAGAAGGTATGTAAAACTAACTAATAACTAAGATCAATCTATACTTGTAACTTTTTGTATAAACCATCCTTTTTGATTTTCAAGAGAAATTTCTGCTTTAAATTCTTTTCCTTTAGATAGCTTACTTAATTTTTTCAATGACTCATTAATATCAGATTCCATAAGCTTATTGTTGTCATATCTAAAATTAGGAGTAAGAAGATATTCTTCACCAGGTGTAGCTATGCTTTTATTATTATCTCTTTCTTCAACTACTAGTACTGTGGCCTTTATCTTATAATCAGTTTCACTGTTAAATATTACTTCATCAACTCTAGCTTTTACTATAGAAAGATTTTGTGTAATGCTCGTCGGGTTAGTCTGATTTTGGATATTTTCGTTTTCATCGGATTTACCGAAATTCTTACAGTTTGAACATGACAGCAATAAGGGTATGCTTCCAATAAAAATCAGGAGTAGAAAAATTCTCATAAATTATTTCCTTGTTTATTTTAAGATAAAATATTTTTTTTACTTTTCAATGAATCAATAAAAATATTTAAATAAGTTAGGCGACACTGTTGATAGTAACAACTACAACACTCCTAGTTCTTTAAGAATCTTAAATGTTATTTCTTTTCTTGATACAAATCCTTCTTCAGGATTTTTTGATTGAACATTTATTGCAAAGAAATAAACATCATTTCCCTTTTCGACGTAACCAACAAACCAGCCAACCTGATCATCAACTCTTAATGCCCATCCAGTTTTTGCTCGGATAGTATATTTATCATTCTGATCATAAATCATTATGCGCTTTACGATATCCATGCTTCTCTGAGAAAATTTCAGCTCATTGTGATATAGTTTTTTTAACATTTCAATTTGCTCATTGGCAGATATTCTGATTCCACCATCAAGCCAGAATAAATCTATACCGCCGGAAATATCTTCATTTCCATAATGATTACATGATATGAATTTCTGCATTTTTTTCTCACCAATGCGTCTTGCTAATTCCTGGTAATACCATACACCCGAATATTTAAACGCTTTAACCATATCAAGATCCTGATTCCAGCTATCATAAGATCT
>CALLZX010000413.1 GCA_937858935.1 uncultured Ignavibacteriales bacterium
TATGGGTTTTTAATTTTGAGGTGCAGTGTATTTCTCCCCAAGTACACTGTAAATGTAAAATAACTTTTCCCCGATGTCTAACCCCGCATCGGGGATTTTTATTTTATAAGATTATTGATCTTTTAGAGATGGACTTCCTTGATAATGATTATTCACAATCATACTTATTAACTAATTTAATTTTAACATAATGAATTATCTCTGCAACTTTATCTAACTCATCATCTTTAACTTCAACGATCTGGTTTCAGATGCTTCCTGTTTTCTATTCTATTATATCCGAACCTCTCAAAGTATTTAGAAAAGTTGTTAACAATATCGATAATAAAAAACATTTAGAAATTTCTATTGAATTGTTAAAGATAACAATGATTGTTCATCTTAAAAATTAAACTTCCATTACTCAATGGTTACGAGTCTTTAAGTAATATTAAACTTGTTTATTCACAAAAAAACCTCATCATTTGATGAGGTTTTTGCATTGTATAGATAATCTACAAATTTAATTATTTATTTATAATCTCTTTCAATTCAAATAAAATTGTTCCATAACCAAGAACATCACGGGCAAATCCTAGCATTCCACCACCTTCAATCGAAACAAGCATCTTAACCATTCCGAGATCTTTAGCATACCATTCTGTTAGAATATTTTTTGTTCCTTCAGATGTTTCAAGAGTCGTTTCAACTTTTAGTACTTCAAATTTTCCGGCGGGAGTCGTTATAGTTTCAACCTTTGTCACTTTAGCTTTTAGATTAACTGTATGAGTTTCATCATTTATAAATTCTTTGCCATCCCAAGTCCATTCCTGACCAACATGAACAGGGAAGGGAATCCTTAATAGCGGTTTATTATAAACATATTTTCCTTCCTTGGTAATGAATAACAGGAGTTTGATCTTTTGATATGTTTCATTGACAAATAATCCGCTATCATTTACAAAAAGTTTTTGTCTGTATTTGAATTTTTCAGAATCATAACTGAAAATATGGGAGTTATTTTCTTTTGTTATCTTGAGTTCAAGATCTCCAAAACTTGAGTCATATATTAGTGTTTTTTTTAGTTCAGTGGGAAAATATTCTTTGCCATAAGTTTTATCGCCTGTAGGATGAGAAACTAACTGAGTTTTATCTGTTTGCAAGTAAAAACCAGAAGTTATAAAAGATAAAGCTATTCCAAATACCATTTTCAATACGAAGTTGTTCATCTATTTCTCTTAAAATTGTTAGAATAAGAATACCAAGTAAATAGAGTTTTTACAACGCATAAAATAGTCTATTAGATTAAGTTTTTTATATTTGTTCTAATGATTAAAATATATTCAAAGAAAAATGGATTATCTTAACACACTTGGAAGAATAGTTGTAAAAGACTGTTCCATAATTGGTAAAGATCTGTATATCAATTCTGCTGTACTAATTCCTATAATTGTTATAGATAAAACTGAATTTGTTCTTTTTCAAAAAAGATCAACAACGGTAAGGCAGCCTGGCGAAGTTAGTTTTCCAGGTGGACATTTTAATTCTCGTTTTGAGAATGATTTTTTATCAACGGCAATAAGGGAAACCTGTGAAGAGCTTGGCATTGAGAAGGATAAGATATCTGTTTTAGGAAAAATCGGGACGCTGGTAGCACCGATGGGCATAATTGTAGAAACTTATCTCGGGATACTGAATATAAACTCCTTGGATGTATTAAAAATTGACCATAAAGAAGTTGATAAAATATTTGTAATTCCTTTAGAATATTTTATTTCCAACAAACCTGATGAATACTTTACGAGACTTGAGATGCATCCTTTTATGACTAAGGAAGATGGAGAAAAGGTTGAACTGCTTCCGGTGAAAGAATTAGGTCTACCGGAAAAATATTCAATACCCTGGACGAATGGAAAACATCGTGTTCTGGTTTACAGAACATCTGAAGAAGTTATTTGGGGAATTACAGCAGAACTTATTTTTGAATTATCTACTAAGCTGAAAGAACAAATTGATAAACAATTATAAACATATTATCTGGGATTGGAATGGTACTTTACTAAATGATGTGGATTATTGCAGAAGAATTATAAATAGAATTCTTGTTGATAATAGTCTACCGAAATTATCACTAGAAAAGTACCGACACATTTTTACTTTTCCTGTTCAAGATTATTATAAAGAAGCAGGGCTAGATTTTAGTAAAACTTCTTTCGAAGTTCTTGGTAAAGATTTTATTGATGAATATGAATCCGGAAAATTAACTTGCAGTTTGCACGATAGTGCTGTGGCGGTTTTATCATCTATCAATAAAGCAGGGATTAGCCAGTCTGTTCTTTCGGCTTACTTGCACGAAAATTTAGTTACCATTTTAGATCATTATAACCTTACCCAGTATTTTGATAATATAATAGGATTAGATAACATTTATGCCGGTAGTAAAACTCATCTTGGACTTACGTTAGTGGAGCAACTAAATCTGCCAAAAGAAGAAATATTGTTTATAGGTGATACGCTTCACGATGCTGAAGTCGCTGAAGCAATGGGTGTAAATTGTATATTGATTGCAAATGGACATCAGGTAAAAGACAAGCTAAGCGGTAATTCAAAAATTGTATTAGATAATTTACGTGAGTTGAATAAATTCTTAAATCTTTAAAGGAAAAATGGTTAGCAAATAAAACATATGCTTTAACACATACACTTTAGAATTTAATCTTTAATAATTGCATTCCCGTTTCTTCAATAATCATTTTTATCTAATTTGGTTTGTACTTAGTTATTTTTTAAAAATAGAATTCTTCGTAAAGATTACGAGATGTAATCGCACAGCTGAATCGTCTCCTCTGAAAAACTTAAGCCAATGCCAAGAATTAAAAATGTTATTCTTCAATTATTCATTTATAATTGAAGAATCTTAATTGCATTAGATTGGTTTTTTTAGCCTCTCTCTATATATTTGACAATCATTTTTCAAAGAAATTAAGCAGAATTAATGCAGAAAATCAGAATCATTGATCTTGGAAATTTTGTAGGGCAGGAAGTTACCCTTCAAGGCTGGCTATTCAACAAGCGTTCAAGTGGCAAAATAAAATTTATCATCCTTCG
>CALLZX010000414.1 GCA_937858935.1 uncultured Ignavibacteriales bacterium
ATCTTTATAGATTTTTTCACAGGCATCAAGAATTTCTTGTTTCTTTAAATTCAATCCAAGTAAGTGAACTTGAAATGGCGCAAGTAGTTTATTCCAAACAATTCCATTTGCATCGTGATTCTGTTCAATGTAACAAGCCATAACACGCTCAACACCAATTCCATAACTTCCCATAATTATCGGATGTTCTTCGCCTTTTTCATCTGTAAACAATGCTTTCATTGAATCAGAATATTTGGTTCCAAGTTTAAAAATATGTCCAAGTTCAATTGCCGGGAAAACTTCAAGATGCTTTTCACATCGCGGGCAGCCTTCTCCTGATTTTACAATTCTAAAATCTGCATACTCAATTGTTGGAACGTCTCGTTTAAAATCTATTCCAGCAATGTGATAATCATTTTTATTTGCACCGCTAAACATATTGTTAGCATCCTTTAAACGATTATCTGCAATTATTCTTCCTTTAAATCCAACAGGACCAATTGAACCAGCATCTGCACCTGAAATATCTTTAAGTTCCTCTGGATGTGCAGGACGAACTGCACCGCCAAGAACTTTTTCCAACTTAGTTTCGTTAACCTCATCATTGCCAAGCATTAAAATTAAAACTGGTTTTTCATCGTGAAAATAAATTCTTGATTTTGCACACTGTGTCTCTTCGATATTTAAAAATTCACAAAGTTCATCAATCGAATGAACATTTGGTGTTGAAATTTCATAAATAGATTTACTCTCTTCATCTCTTTCAATAGAATCAATTCTTGATGCAGCAACTTCAACATTTGCAGCATATCCACAGGATTCACAATAAGCAACTGTATCTTCGCCGGCAGCAGATTTAACCATAAACTCTTCAGAACCGGTTCCGCCCATAGCTCCGCTTGATGCGCCGACAACAAAATATTTTAATCCGCATCGATCAAATACTTTTCTATACGCGCTATCGTGCAGTTCATAGGATTTATCTAAGCCTTCCCAGCTTGTATCAAAGCTATAAGCGTCTTTCATTAAAAATTGTCTTCCTCGTATTACGCCACTCCTTGGTCGCGATTCATTTCTGAACTTAGTTTGTATCTGATACCAAATTTGCGGCATATCTTTATATGATTTTACAACATTGCGGGCATGATAAGTCATAATTTCTTCGTGAGTTGGTGCTAAAACATACTCGCGGTTTTTCAGATGAAACATAGTATCACCAAAAGCTGCAACCCTTCCGGTTTCTTCCCAAATTTCTTTTGGATTAAGCGCAGGCAAATGAAATTCCTGTCCACCGATAGCATCCATTTCTTCACGAATAATTTCGCTTACTTTTCTCATCACTTTGTAGCCAAGTGGAAGGAAAGAATAAATTCCCGCAGAAAGCATTCTGACCATTCCGGTTCTTAACATTAAAATATGGCTGATAACAACAGCATCATTTGGAACTTCTTTAAGTGTAGGAACAAAATATTTTGATAATCTCATATTTAACTTTTCTAGTTTATTTTGATTTGATGTGAAATTTTGAGGCTAAAAATACTGATTTGAGGAGGTTTATCAAAGTTGATAGAATGACTGATCAATTACTAAAATATCAGTTATTGGATGTAAAATTGACATTATTTTCTTTAGTTTGGCACTTAAATTTTTAACATTTGTTATACTAATGAAAGTAAAATATGGAACACGCACCGCAGGTTGAAATACCACTATTGAGTATGCTGCCATTTGTTTTAATGCTTTTATCAATTGCAGTTTTTCCATTGTTCTTAAATCACTTTTGGGAAAAGAACAAAAACAAATTATACATTGCAATTGCATTAAGTATTCCTGTAATAATTTATCTCTTAATGAATGGTTTTTCCCACCAGCTTATTCATACAATGGTTTTTGATTATGTTCCATTTTTAATTTTACTTGGTGCGTTGTTTACAATAACGGGCGGAATTTTATTAACTGGTGATATTGCAGCAAAACCTAAAGTCAATACTTTGTTCCTTGGTATTGGTGCAGTCCTCGCTTCCATAATGGGGACCACCGGTGCTGCAATGTTATTAATTCGTCCAGTTATCCAAACAAACAAGCAAAGAACATTTAAAGTCCACACTATATTATTTTTTATTGGAATCGTTGCAAACTGTGGGGGTTTATTAACACCGCTTGGTGATCCTCCGTTGTTTATGATGTATTTACGCGGTGCACCTTTTACATGGTTTTTTCATTTAGCCCCTGAATGGTTCATTACAAATCTTTTACTGCTTATTATTTACTTTTTTGTTGATACATATTTTTACAAGAAAGAACCAGCCTCTGCAATCGCAAGGGATTTGACAAATGTTAAGCCATTAAAAATTGAAGGTAATAGAAATTTTATTTTTTTGATTGGTGTTGTACTCGCTGTTGCCTTTATCAATGAACAATATCTTTCATTCATAAATATTAATCCTTACTTTAAATTTATCAGAGAAGCGGTAATTCTTTTAATGGCTTATCTTTCAATGCAGTTTACGCCAAAACTTTTAAGAATGTCAAATAATTTTACATGGCATCCAATAGAAGAGGTTGCATATTTATTTTTAGGAATTTTTGTAACAATGGTTCCAGCATTACTTTATCTGGAAGTAAATGCAAAACACTTAGGGGTCCAAACTGTTGGTCAGTTTTATTATTACACAGGCTTGTTAAGCAGTTTTCTAGATAACACACCAACTGCCGTAACATTTCATTCTTTAGCTTTAGGGCTCGGAATTACTGAGGGAACTCTGGTTGCAGGTATACCTGAAGCATTGTTAAAAGCTATTTCTACATCCGCAGTTTTTTTTGGTGCGATGACATACATCGGTAACGGACCAAACTTTATGGTTAAAGCGGTTGCAGAAGAAAATAATATTAAGATGCCTGATTTTTTCAGTTATATGTTTAAATTCTCCATTATAGTTCTTTTACCAATTTTTATTTTAGTTCAGTTACTTTTTATATAGAAAAGAAAAATCAAAATGTATACGAAACCATTTCATCCTTGGCACAACGTTAGTCCTGGTAAAGATATCCCAAAAACTGTAAATGGAATTATAGAAATTCCTAAAGGTTCTAAAGGGAAATATG
>CALLZX010000415.1 GCA_937858935.1 uncultured Ignavibacteriales bacterium
TCATTTCCAATCTGAATTAAATCCGCATTAAGCAAAGCATTATAAATCGATCCGTCTTTTCGCTTCAGATCAACTTCCCAATCTCTTACACATCCATTTTTTGATAAAAGATCTAAAAGAAATTCTCTGTCCTCTTTATAAACATACATATCAACTACGAATACATCTTCTTCATTTTCAAAATCATAACCGGTTATTTGCTTCATAACAGGATTAGAATTAATAACTTTACCGTTCATATCCGCCATACCAATACCAATTGGTGAAGCATCAAATAATAACCTGTATTTTTTTTCTGATTCCAATAGGGCCATCTCTGAATTCTTACGATCTGTTATATCGGTAAACATTGCAAACGAACCAAGAAATCTTTTATCATCACTTAAAACTGAGGTAGCTGAAACAATTGTCCAAAGTTCACCACCATTTTTTTTCTTAAATCTTCTTTCATAAAGTTCACTAATCCCCTTTTTTCTTGAGTCCATTTTATTTCTGTGATCTACAAGGTCCTCCTCAAACATAAAATCGTATACTTTTTTACCTATCATTTCCTCAACAACATATTCTAACTGATTAGCCATACGCTTATTTATAAACGTAGTCTTATAATCAGCATCCATAATCCAGATACCTTCATTTGATGTTTCAATTATTCTCTTATATTTTAATTCACTTTCGTCCAATGCTTGTTCAGCGCGTTTACGCTCAGTAATATCCCACGCTAAATCTGCAAGCTTGGTAATCATTTCAACATCATTGTCATCATAAAAATTGTTTTTATTACCAACGCCAAGAATTGCTACAATTTTATCTTCACGAAATACCGGAACAACAACTTCCCTAATTACAGGTGCATGTCCTTCAGGCAATCCTTTTTTATGTGTTAAACTTTCATAATCATTATGTACAATTGTTTTTCGTTTGATAACACAATCAACCCAAACACCTGCTTTATCTATATCATAATGCAGCCCTTTTCCTTCAGCTTTGCAGATATGCTGTAAAGTGTTTGTGGACCAGGCTTGCAGCGATAATGTTATTTGATCAGGTTCTACAAAATGATAGAAACCAATTTTACTGTACGTAAGAATTTCTGCTTCATCCAAAACTTTTTGAAGAAATTCTTCAAGTTTTGAATGATAAGAAAATTCTATTAATCTATATCGTGCTTCTGAAAGTAATTCTGCTCTTTTTTCTCTGGTTACATCAGCAATATTTCCAACAAGTTTTATAACCTTTCCATTTTCTATTATTGGTTTTGCAACTGTACGAACCCAGAGACTTTTACCTTTAGAAGTAACAAATGGAAATTCTAAATCATAAGCTTCTTTTTTACTAATGCAATTTTCAAATGCTATTTTTATCTTTGACCGATCTGCAGGCAAATAACATTCTACACTTTTATTAATATGTTCAGTTGAACCTGCAGGAAATTCTTTTGGATCGAGTTCATGAATTCTATATGTTTCTTCAGTCCAAAACATTTTTTGGTTGGCTACATCATATTCCCATCCACCAACTTTTGAAATTAATTCAGTAACACTTAAAAGTCTCTGTTGTTTTTCAAGCATTTCATTTTTTTCATTGAGCAACAGGTTTGACCGGGTGAGATCAGTAATATCTTTAACATTAAGAACTACTCCATTAACTTCAGGATCATTTAGTAAATTTTTTCTAGAGCCATTTACATAATGAGTTTCACCATTTTTATTAAGTAATCTTAAGTAGACAGTTTGAAGAATTTCGGGATTAGCGAGAAGGGTTTTATAGTCTTCTCTTGTTTTTTCCAGATCATCAGGATGCACAAATGTAAACGCACTCTTACCAATTGTTTCCGTTATGGAATAACCAAGTATTTTATAAAAAGAGGGGCTGGCATATTTTACTATCCCATCTGACGTAATAACAATAACAAAATCAGTTAGGTTCTCGATAAGAGCGTTAAAAAAATTTTCACTTTTGATTACGCCTTTATTTTTATCTTTTACCATAAAGCTTACCTGTTAAAAATTTGAGTCCATAATAAATTTGTGACTA
>CALLZX010000416.1 GCA_937858935.1 uncultured Ignavibacteriales bacterium
GTGAATTGGATTTCGTTCAAGTTTTTTAAGGTATTGCTAGCTAGGGTGTCCCATTCTTCACCGGCATCAGTTGTTTTTAATATTTTCCCGTTATCTCCAACACAAAAACCGGTTGTAAATGTTGAAAATTGTACGGAATTAAGGTTCTCATTTGTGTTGGTAATAAGCTCTATCCAATTATTACCTCCATCAGTTGTTTTTAAAATATGCCCATCATCACCTAAAGCAAAACCATTATTTAAATCTGTAAAGTAAATGTCATTTAGTCCATAGTCAGAATTGTATTTTACGATATTCCAATATTCACCTTGTTCGGTTGACTTTTGAATTAATCCGGTTTGATCTACAATAAAACCGATTGATTCAGTAACAAAGTAAACTGAGCTTAATGTTCTGTCTTTTGGCCATGGAGAAATGTCACTCCACTGTGCATTTGTTTGAAATGAAATTGTTAGAAGGAAAGTGAAAACAAGAACGACCTTTTTCATAAGATCCCCTTAATGAAAAGTGTTTAAATATTAACATTTCAAAAAAGGGAAAAGTATTTGCTAATGTCAAGAGATGATTGAGTTAAAGTTCAAGAGATCTCCGCGCCTTGGCGTCTTTGGCAAAATCATTTTTCTCACGCAGAGACGCAAAGCCGCTAAGTAGAAATCGCTAAGATTATTTGAGTAGTATCATCTTCTTTGTCTCAACAAAACTTCCGGCCTGCAAACGGTAGAAGTAAATTCCGGATACCAGGTTCTTGATACTGGATGCTGGGTTAAAATCTACATTATAGTTTCCGGCATTTCTATATTCATTAACTAAAGTAGCAACTTCATTTCCAAGAATATCATAAACCTTTAATGTTTGATGACTGCCGACTGGTGACTGCCAACTTATTTTTGTGCTTGGATTAAATGGATTCGGATAATTCTGATATAAAACAAATTCCGTTGGAACTAAATCATTTTCCAATTCAGCTTTTGTATAAATATCATTCAGGTATCCAGGAGTGCCGGAAAATCCAGATGCTTTCCAGCTTTCTGCAAGTGAGTTATCTAATTGCGGATTTACCAATGATAATGTTGGCCCGTTTCCGTTTGGTAATGAAGTCCACAGCCCACCTGATGAATATGTAACTTCATCAACAAGATTTCCAAAATTATCTTTTAACATTATATGATCACCATCGCTGCTTAAGCCAAAATTTATATTTCCTAAAACTTTGTTCTGGTTAGGATGAAGGAGTTTAAATTTAACCGTATCTCTGCAAAGAACTAAGTAATCATTTGCTCCAAGTACTGTTCCAGCAGGAAATGTAAACTGGTTTGCAATATCTTCATCAACAAATTTCCATCCTGAAATATCAACAGCAGCAGCATCCGGATTATAAAACTCAATCCAGTCTTCAGTATCAAACACTGCAGATGATTTATAATTTATTTCATTTATTACAATAGATGTAACAGTTAATTCTGCCGGCTCAAATACTGCTGTTAAAGTTGAGTTGGAATTAAGTACAACAAATATTTCTGGTGATGTTGAGTTTGATATTCCCTGCCATTGCACAAATCTGTAGCCCGGCATTGGTAATGCTTTTATGTGAATTGGTATATCTTTATAGAAAATATTGGTTGATCCGCTGTTTTTTATTTCAACAGTGTTTGTAAATATTCTTCCCCATTCAGGATTGTTCCTGGTGATAACTAAAGAACTTGATCCGCTGATACCAAACTTGGAATAAAAATGGATTCTGGTATTTGCCGGTCTATCAATTGCAAAGTTTCTCATTATATCAACAAGTTCCTGCCAGCTATCGCCAAATGATATTGATTGAGGCCATCGTTCTTTATGCCTTGGAATTTCCGATGCAATATTTCCGGCCAGACTATCTATCACTGCTAAAACATGATTCGGCTCAAACGTAGTATTAACATGCGCGGCAAATCGTTGTATAAATTCATTTTTAAAATCAGGATTATCAAGAAGCTTTCTTAACATCAAAGTTGACCATGGCGGATTTGGCCAATCAGGTCCGTTTGTAGCAGTTGCCTGTGCCAATGTATTTGTAGTTGCTAAGCCCTGTGCATTTCCGCCAAACGTAAAATCAAGATCATAAATCATCCAACGCCATTTAGAGCCGGCAACTCTTTCACGCCACAACTTCATATTTGATCCGGGCCAATCACCATTTGCCGCATAAATTTGTGCTATCTGATAATCTATGTACTCATCAATATCTACAATCGATTTTATATATTCATAATTTGGCGGATAAGCCATGTTCTTTGTTGAAAGAAAATTAATCATTTCGTTATAAGCAACCAGATCACCATTATTGCCAGAAACACCTTTTGCAATTTCAATAATATCTAAATTGTCTTTATTTACTCCGTGATGATAAAACACATAGTGTTCATTAAACTTTTCTCTGATGTTATGAATGCCCCAATAGTCGCCATTAATAAATAAAATTGATGGGCGATAATCCTGGTAATCTAATTTCATTCCTTGTTCAATTAAAGTCTGCACCATTCCGTCTCTGAACATAGTGCGCCACCAATCCTGCCCGGAACTGCGAAGAATAAAATTATTGTACTCGTATACAGGAATGTCATTAAACAAACGATAATGTAATTTATCATCTCCGTATTCACCTCGGAAATAAAATCCCAAGGATTTTTCCGGATACAAACGGCTGCATCCTCCAAAGATTTTAACTCCTGTGTTAACTCTAAATGCAAGAGATTTGTCAAATTCAAAAAACTCTAAACTAACCGGTCTTTCCCAATCCTGATTCCAGTTTCTTGGTGCTGTGCTGCAATTGCCAATTATTCCGTTTGTACCAATAACATAAATTCCTGATGTATCGCTAAAAAAGTTTGCCGGATCAGTAACCAGAGAAAACACTGGAAGATCTGTTGTTTCATTAATAAAATAGGTTCTTGTTTCTGTTAGGCTAGGTGTATATCCATCTTTAAATGCACGGAATCTTATTACTGTTGTTGAATCTATTTGCAACGGGATTGAATAAATATCACTTGAAGAAGTTGGAGGCGTACCATCTGATGTATATCTTATAATTACATTCTGCAAGCTATGCGATGCTGAAACATTTATTGATGATGAGTAAAATCCGCTTTGGGTTGAAATTGAAGGAACAGAAAGAATATTAAAAATTCCGGATTCAAGATTTACAAAACCCGGTGTAGCGGGAGTAAATTTAAACCAATTATTAGTCCCGTTTGGAAACCTGCCCATAGAAACATCTGTTTGCTGCAAACCATATGTTAACGTATCAATAAGCTGAACAGACGGGTCAAATAATCCAATGCTTTCACCATCCGCACTTAGTTTAAAGTTTGCGTGATTACCAGTGTTGGCATCATCTGCCCAGATTAAAACATATCCGCCAGCTTCAACAATTAAATCATTTTGTATTTTAAACTTTTGAGGCTGAGACAAATTATCTGTTATATAATAATCTTTTAAGTTAACTGATGATGGACCTGAATTATATATCTCAACCCAATCAGCGTAATTGTTAAAATCTGGGTCTGTTATAGTTGCAGAGTTTGAAGCCATAAACTCGTTGATGAAAAGAGTTTGAGCAATTAAATAGTTTTGATTTAAGAAAAGAACTATCAGAAAGAATTTAGTAATCGATAAAAATAAAGTTTTCATTTAAGTATTCATTTTAATTTATACCCTTAAAATACTTAATATGATCTTAATATTAACTGTAAGAAAAAGTGCTTTGTTTTCCTACAAAATAAAAAAGGCTGCAAAAGTGCAGCCCCTTAAATTATTTTTATCTCATCAATATCATTTTCTTTGTTTCAACAAAATTGCCTGCTTGTAGATTATCCGAATGGATTGCTATGCGATAAAAATAAACTCCGCTTGAAAGATTAGAAGCATCAAAGTTTATTTCATAGCTTCCGGCTGGTTTATATTCATCAACCAGCGTGGTAACTTCATTACCCAAGGCATCATAAACTTTTAACACTGACTGGGCAAGCCCTGTCACTACATCTGGAATTGTAAAACTTATTTTTGTGCTTGGATTAAATGGGTTTGGATAATTCTGATCAAGAATAAAATCTTTTACAACAATATTATCATCTTCAACGGAAGATACTTGATCT
>CALLZX010000417.1 GCA_937858935.1 uncultured Ignavibacteriales bacterium
TTATGGTTTGTTGATGATGTGTTTACAATTTCTTATAAATGGTTAAATGAATTTAATGAAGCATTGAAACAAAGAAATCTAAAAATAAAATTTGAGTGTATTACTCGGGCAGATAGGATGAATGAAGAAGTTATAAAACTCTTAAAAGATGCAGGTTGTTTTAGAGTTTGGATTGGTGCAGAAAGCGGCTCACAAAAAGTTATCGATCTGATGGATAGACGAGTTGATGTTGATCAAGTTAGACAGATGATTAAGCTTACACAAAATAATGGAATACAAGCTGGCACCTTTATAATGCTTGGCTATCCCGGCGAAACTGAAGATGATATCGAGGAAACAATAAGACATCTTAAAGAATCAAATCCGGAGTATTTTACAATAACGGTTGCTTATCCGATTAAGGGAACTGAACTGTTTGCTGAAGTTGAGGCAGTGCAAACAAACAATTTCAACTGGGATAGTAATTCCGATCGCGATAGAGAATTTAAAAGGACATACAATCGAAAGTATTATGATTTTGCAGTTAGAAGAGTAACGAATGAAGTTAACTTTAATAAAATGATCTTAAATAATAAATATTTATCCAAAAGTACTTTGGTTTATAAAACAAAATCTTTAGCGGCAAAGCTCGGTATGCTTTATTACAGGATTGCAGGAAATTAAAAATGATTATTGAAGAGTTTAGAGATTTAAAAACAGTAAATGGAGTTGTTAGAATTTCAGAAGTTGACGAGACTTTTGAAAAGTTATATCTGCAAGTAAGGAAAAAAGAAAATAGAATTTATAGTGATGATGAAATAAAACTTCTGCCTTATGCTTCAAAGATAAATCCACATAAAAATGAATGGGCTTTAAGATCAAAATCTTTTTTAAGATTTAAAGAATATTTATCACATAAAAAATCAAAACTAAATATTCTGGATTTGGGCTGTGGTAATGGCTGGCTAACAGGGCAACTTGTAAAAGAATTTGAGCATAATTATTTCTGTGTTGATGTTAATTTAACTGAACTTGAACAGGCAGCTAAAGTATTTGATAATGATAATTTAAAATTTATTTATGCAGACATTTTTTCAACAACATTTCCGGCAAATACTTTTGATTTAGTAATAATAAACTCTGCTTTACAATATTTTCCAAATATTCCTTCTTTAATGAAAGAACTTTTTTTTATTTCAAAAACATATGGCAAGATTCACATTATAGATACACCGTTTTATAATTTTGATGAATTGATGCAAGCGAAAAATAGAACTCTGAAATATTATACATCGCTTGGTTTTCCTGAAATGGCTGGGAAATATTTTCACCACA
>CALLZX010000418.1 GCA_937858935.1 uncultured Ignavibacteriales bacterium
CAAAGCTGGTCACATTTATATATCTGGAGAAGTGGGTTACCCAATAATCCACATCCAAGAAATTAATTTACCTATCTCTCACAAACTTGCTTATACAATAGAAACTGATATAATATCGACTGAAAAATTTTTAAATGAATTAAAAGAGTTAAAGAAAACTGGCAAAGCAATTATTTAATTGTTCTTTAGTATTAAATCTGGCCAACGCCTCAACCATTACTATATTTTAGTTTGGTAGATTTTCCCAAAGAGATGACTATTCCATAGTTTTTAGATATTGTACTTTAATTCGAGTTTGCCGTTCGAAGCATCAGGAGAGATTGACTTTGACATAAAATCTGTTATACTATCTATTGTAAGAAAATTAGTTTGATGTAATTTACTGAATACACACGTTTTCCTATTTTTCAAATAATATTTGGAAGGAGGGTGTGATTATGTTAACAATTGGGGCTTACGAAAAGTGTAAGCAATATATTCAGCATCACTCATTGGATTCTGATACAAAGAAAGAAATCTTTCCGTGCATCACGATATCACGCCAGACAGGTTCCGGCTCATACGAAGTTTCCGAAAAGCTAATAAACATCCTGCAAAGCAAATCTAAAAATCCGGAGATACCCTGGACTTACTTCAACAAAGAGCTGATTACAAAAGTAGTCGAGGAATTTAAACTCCCTAAAGTTTTTACAAGTTATCTGGCAGAGGATAAGTATAGTCATATATCAGACGCAGTAAATGAACTGCTTGGTGTAAAACCTGCCGAATTGACAATTGTCCATAAATCAACGGAAATAATTCTTCAGCTTGCACGTTATGGTAAAACAATTATTGTAGGAAGAGGAAGCAATGTTATTACCGATAAACTCCCGAACAGCTTTCATATTAGATTGGTTGCTCCAATTGATTATAGGTTAAAACATGTTCAGGAAGTTTTTAAGTATTCTAAATCTGAAGCGATGGAATATATAAAAAGGGAAGATGCAAACAGGCACAAATATTTGAAGTCACATTTTTTCCGGGAGCCAGAAGATCCAACACTTTATCATCTTACAATTAATACTGGGAAACTAGCATACCAGGAGTGTGCATTTTTAATTGCGGATGCGTTAACTAAAAAATTTCCGAAAAATTTTATTGAATGAACGATTAAATCCGTTTTATAGAGTGGACTTTAATCTAGTTAAACCTGTTTTGCTAACCGGCAATTCTTTGCCGTTCTTCAAAACTAGACGATATGATTCTGTGTCAGTCTGCTCGAGGTGTTGTAGAAAATCTAAGTTGATTATATACGATCTATGAATGCGGACAAATTGATTTTCATTTAAATGATTTTCAAAGTACTTCATAGTTTTTTGTTTTAGGAATCTTCCTTTTTCAGAATTGATCAGAAC
>CALLZX010000419.1 GCA_937858935.1 uncultured Ignavibacteriales bacterium
CTGAAGATATCTGGAAGAATACAATTGTAAATTCTCAATTCTATATGTTTGATCTTGATCGTTATTTAATGACAAGTGATAACAAAACTTTACGCCACATTGCTTCTAATGCACCGTATGATCAAATATTTATTTTAGTTAATACAAAAAAGTATGGCGGTGGTGCTATATATAATCATTACTCCGTTTGTGTTAGCGATAATTCTTATAGTGAATATATTTTTACACACGAATTTGGACATGGATTTGCAGGACTCGGAGACGAGTATTACACTTCAGATGTAGCATACAATGAATTTTATCCGCTTGACGTTGAACCGCTTGATCCGAACTTAACAACTCTTGTTAATTTTGATTCAAAGTGGAAAAATATGATCGATGAAAAAACTCCTGTCCCAACTCCTAGTACTAAAGAATTTAGAGAAACTTTAGGTGTTTTTGAAGGCGGCGGCTATGTGGCTAAAGGTGTTTACAGACCAATGCAGGATTGTTCAATGAAATCAATTTCTGTTGATAACTTTTGTCCGGTTTGTAAGCAAGCAATAAAAAATATGATAGAATTTTATAGTGAATAATTATTAAGGAAGATTTTGGATCAAAAAAAATTACATAAAACGGTTGAAACCATTGCTTCTCAAAATTTTAGTTCAGACGAAGAGATGCTCACAACTGTAATAAATGAAATAGTCCATGATCAATCTACAGGATTTACAGGCGGTAGAATTTGGAAACTTTATCCGGAGATTGAAGGTTACAGACTTCTTTATCAAACTGGAAAAATGGAAAAGATTGAAAAGAACTTTGTTATTAGAGCTCTTGAATATCCTGTGTTCGAACAGCTTGCACAATCCAGAACAATTCTTGGTCATGAAACCATTGAAGCATTAAGGAAAAAGGGAATCTTTAAATATTCGGCTTCCGGAGTGGGACATAAAACTAAAAAACTAGGAAAACCTTTTTATGAATATGTATTAGCACTGAACGCAAAAAATATTGATGAAGATTTGAGAATAAATTTAAGCATCATTGCCACTGCGTTAACTTCTCAGATCAAGCAGAGAAAGATTTCTCATAGTGCAAACCAGCTTAAAGCAGATATTGATAAAGCGCGCCAGTTACAAAAAAGTATTTTGCCCGAACACGAATTTAAATTCCACCATTTTGATATTTATGGCATTACTGATCCCGCTGAAATTGTTGGCGGTGATTTTTTTGATTATCTGGATATTGGTGATAACAATGACCGCGTAGGAGTTGCAATAGGAGATGCCGCAAGTAAAGGAATAGCTGCTGCTGCTGAGGCTATGTATGTTTCCGGTGCCTTAAGAATGGCAACCACCTTTGAGATTAAGATCTCACTTATTCTGAAAAGAATGAATGAACTTGTTAATAAGATTTTTGAAGATGATAAATTCACTTCATTGTTTTATGGAGAGCTCTCTACTTATAAAAACGGATTATTTCTTTATGCAAACGCCGGTCATAATCCGCCAATATTTTATAGGAGTGCAAAAAACAAGTTTGAATTATTAAATCCAACCGGACCAGTATTAGGGCCTGCACCTCAATCTAAATATTATGTTGAAAACATAAATATCTATTTAAATGACATTCTTGTTTTGTATTCAGATGGTGTAACTGAAGCTGCTAACACTAAATTTAATTTTTATGGAGAACAAAAATTATATTCGATGATTAGAAAACTTAAGGACAAAACTCCGAAAGAAATTGCACTTGGTATTTTAGAAGATGTTATTAAGTTTTCTACAAACGGTTCTTATACTGATGACAAAACACTCGTTGTAATTAAAAGAACATCTTAAAATTTAATCTTAAAAATTATGTTATCTTCAATTAATCCCGCAAATAATATTCTAATAAAAAACTATGATGAAATGACAAGTCCGGAATCTGCAGAAATCATTTCGCTCGTTGATATAGCATTTAAAAATTGGAAAGAAACATCTTTTATTCATCGATCTGAATTGATGAAGAATGCGGCAAATGTTCTAAGAGAAAACTCTGAGGAATATTCGGTTCTGATGACGAATGAAATGGGAAAGCCAATTGTTCAATCAAGAACGGAAGTTGAAAAGTGCGCATGGGTTTGTGATTATTATGCTGATAATGCTGAAAAATTTTTAGCAGATGAAATTATAAAAACTGAAGCCTTAAAAAGTTTTGTTTCCTATCAACCGCTTGGAGTTATTCTTGCTGTTATGCCATGGAATTTTCCATTCTGGCAGGTATTTAGATTTGCAGCCCCAAATCTTATGGCAGGTAACGCAGGACTTTTAAAACATGCATCTAATGTTTCAGGTTGTGCATTAGCCATTGAGGATGTCTTTAGAAAAGCAGGATTTCCGGAAAATCTTTTTAGAACTTTATTGGTAAAATCAAAAAATGTAAAAGAGATAATTTCAAATACAAAAGTGCAGGCAGTCACTTTAACAGGAAGCGTACCTGCAGGTAAATCAGTTGCATCACTTGCGGGTAGTTTAATTAAGAAAACAGTTTTGGAATTAGGTGGAAGCGATCCCTACGTTATTCTTGAAGATGCTGATTTGGAAAAAGCCGCAATCTCTTGTGTAACTTCCAGAATAATTAATGGAGGACAAAGCTGTATCGCCGCAAAAAGATTTATTATCGTTGAAAGTGTATATGATGAGTTTGAAAAATTATATCTGGAAATTATGTCCAAGAAAAGAATGGGTGACCCATTAGATGAAAATAATGATCTTGGTCCACAAGCAAGTTTACAGTTAAGAGATGAATTACACGATCAGGTTTTGAGAAGTATAAAGCAAGGCGCAGAACTTATTCTTGGCGGGACTGTTCCAGAAATAGATGGAGCCTACTATCCACCAACAATTTTAAGTAATGTAAAACCTGGAATGGCTGCTTTTGATGAAGAATTATTTGGACCTGTTGCCGCGTTAATCAAAGCAAAAGATGAAGATGATGCAATTGAACTTGCGAACAAAAGTATTTTTGGATTAGGTGCCGCAGTATTTACTAATGATTTGAAGCGGGGAGAGCATATCGCTAAAGAAAAGTTAAATGCCGGATGCTGTTTTGTAAATGATTTTGTAAAATCTGATCCAAGACTGCCATTTGGTGGAATTAAAGAATCGGGTTACGGAAGAGAACTTTCACCATTTGGGATAAAAGAATTTATGAACATCAAAACTGTTTATATAAAGTAATTACAATATATTTTTTATTATTCTTATAATTCCATCAAAATTATTATTTTCATCAAAAGAGGCAGTAATTTCTAGTTCAACCTGAACTTTCTCCCCATTTATTTTAAAGAATTCGCTCCATCTTGAAGTAATATTTTTTAAATCTACCAGTTCCTCAACTAATATTTTAGTTTCGTTTTCATGAATATTCATCGGAGTTATTGATTTAATAGTCATTCTTTTCAAATCAAAAATAGAGTAACCCAATAAATCTATAAATTGTTTATTAGCATCAATTATTTTACCTTCTACATCAGTAAGAAACATTGGTTTTGTGATTTTAGGAATGAGACTCTTATACTGATTAACAATTTTTCGCTGGTTTCTTCTGTCTATTTCTAGTTCAAATATTTTTTCCTTCAAGTTTACGATCTCTCTAAGCAATTCTTTTTCAGTAATGACAACATCATTATGAAGATAGTGACTCATATTAATCCCCTAAAAAGTGGGTGAATTTATTTTTTATATGCATCTAACTAAAACTAATTAACACGAAAAGTAAATAGTTAGTTTACACTATTTTTAAAATAAATATTGAGTTTTTAGGCCAAAATAATTATACTCAACAAAACAGTTGCTAAAAGAGAATAGTTTTAAGCAATTTGAGTAAATCCTTTTTCATAAAAGGTTTTGACAGATAATGAGTACAACCCATTTTTAAGAACTCTTCTTTTTCACCGGAAAGGGCAAATGCAGTTAAAGCGACAATAGGAGTTGATTTATAATTACTGATTTTTTTGATTCGCTGTGTTGT
Organism: uncultured Ignavibacteriales bacterium; assembly: GCA_937858935.1. Taxonomy (GTDB): domain Bacteria; phylum Bacteroidota; class Ignavibacteria; order Ignavibacteriales; family Ignavibacteriaceae; genus IGN3. The sequence continues at coordinate 4,000 of CALLZX010000419.1, forward strand.
TTCAATTCCAGATAATCCTTTACCAAGATTTATATCCATTAAAATTAATTTATAACACTTTTTCTTTACAAGTTTGATTGCATCCTCACCTGTTTCAGCAAAATCAACTTTACTTATATCCTTTAGGAACAATCTTGTAATTTCTCTGCTTGCTTCATCATTGTCTACCATCAGAATATCAGGTAATTCAGTAAGTTCAAATTCTAATTCAGTATCATCGTTTTCTAATTCTGAATCAAGTTTAGAAATATTATTATGAAAAGAATCAATGAAATGATGTAATGGAAATATTACTTCAAAAGAGGTTCCTTTTCCAAATTCACTTTTAACTCTTATTTGTCCAAGCATTAATTCAACAAATCGTTTTGTGATTGTCAAGCCAAGGCCTGTTCCTTCAAATTGTCTGCTTAGTCCTTCACTAACCTGTCTAAACTCTTCAAATATCTGATTAATATTTTCCTCTTTGATTCCAATTCCGGTATCGATAACAGAAATTGAAGCGAAATTTTTATTGTTCTCATTAATAGTTTTTACTTCAACAGAAACTGAACCTTTATCAGTGTATTTAATTGCGTTACCAATTAGATTATTAAGTATCTGAAAAAGTAATTGTTCATCAACTAATGCATATACTTTTTCCTCAGACTTTTTAACTACTACAGATAATCCTTTTTTAGAGCCAATAGATTGAAAGAGCTTTATGTTTTCATCAATAAAAATATTTAAGTTTACTTCTGCGAACTTAATTTCAAGTTTATCTGCTTCAAGTCTTGAAAGATCCAGAACTGAATTAAGTGTATCCATCAGACGTTTACCGCTATTAAAAATCATCTCAGCCATATCAGAATATTCTGATTGTTTTATCTCATCTTTTAGAATCTCAGCAAATCCTAAAATTCCAACCAAAGGAGTTCTAAGTTCATGACTGATGTTTGTAAAAAAATGACTTTTTAATCTGGTAGCTTGATCAGCTTTTTCTCTTGCCTCTTTTAATTCTAATTCATGTCTTTTTGAATCTGAGATATCAAGTGTAACCCCTGCAAGAGCAATTGGTTTTCCGGCATCATCCGTAATTAAAGAAGTAGAAAGATGCACAGGAAACTCTTCGCCATTTTTCCTTTTATTAATTAGTTCTCCGGTCCAGCCACCAGCAAGAGTTTCAGGTAATATTCTTTTCACAATTGTTGGATCGTTATTTGATGATCTAATAAAAGTAATCGGCTTTCCAACTAATTCTGAAAGTGAGTATCCGTAAACACGACAGAATGATTTATTTACAAAAATAATATTATCCCGCATATTGGTAATGCATACACATTCTGAAACACTTTTTAATGCGTGTGCAAGAATATTTATCTTTTCCTCAGCAATTTTTCTTTCTGTTATATCTGTAACAAATCCTTCCAGACAAATAACGTCACCTCTATCATTATAAATTGCGCAGCCTTTTTCCCACACCCATTTTTCAAGTCCTTGCCAGGTGTTTATTCTATATAAAATTGTAAACTGCTCATGATTGTTTATTGCATTCTGTACAGTCTCATAAACAAGTAACTGATCATCTTTATGAATAAGGTTTGCATAACTCATTACTCGATCATTTAATAATTCATCTTTTCGGTAACCTGTTAATTGATAACAACCATCACTTACAAATTCCATAGTCCAGTTAATATTATTTGCACATCTATATGCCATGCCTGGCAGATTACTCATAAGAGTAGAGAGTTCACGTTTCTGTTCAGAAATAATCCTTTCGGATTTTTTTCTATCTGTTATATCTCTAACAATAGCCTGTAAAAAATAATCGTGCTCAAATTCAATTCGTTTTAAACTTACTTCTGCATCAAATTGAGTTCTGTCTGATCTTAAATGTTTCCATTCAAAAAACTGCGGAATATCTTTAAGAGCCTGAGCTATTTTTTCTTTTGCCTTAGATTTTGAATTTTGTCCATCTGGCTGAAAATCGGGAGAAAACAGATAAGGATTTTTACCAATAATTTTATCTTTCTCAGTCCTGAATATCTCAACGGTCTTTTCGTTGCAGTCAATAAAAACATCATTTCTCATAAGAAAGATGGCATCATTAGCGGATTCAAAAAGAACTTTATACTTTAGTTCGTTTCGTTTCAGTGAATTAAGTGCGTTTTGCTTTTCAGTTATATCAGTAAAAAAAACCGCGATTGTACTGTCCGATAATTTCATAACTGAAAATTCATAAATACCATTAAAATGAATATCCTCATAATATAAGTTCTGATTCAACAGAGGTTGACCTGTATTCAGTACTCCAAAAAACTTGTTAATTATATTATTCTTTAATAAAGATGGAAAAATATCCTGAATCTTCTTTGAAATTAATGCATAAACATCTATTTGCAGTATATTAACTGCGGACTGATTTGTACTTATAAGGATCAGATCACCATGCTCATCTAATCTGTAAACAAGAACACCAAGCGGTGATGCATCAAGCATGTTTTGTAGGCTTTGTGCAAGACTTTTAGCATTTGCCTCAGCATTTTTTTGATAGGTGATGTTATCAAATACAAAAAACACTTCCTCAATTAAAGTGTCATCTTTTGTTGTATATATCGTTTCTCTTACCCAGAATTCCTGTTTATTCTTCCGTAGCATTTTCATCTCGTGCGATGACTGTTTTGTCGGGTTAAGCAGTACATACTGAATTTGTTTTTCAATTCGAGCAGCTTCTTGTGGGATAAACAAATTAGAAATATCTGAATTAATTAACTCATTAACCTCATAACCTAACTCAAGCGCGCCGCTTTCATTTACAGATTTGATTTTTCCATCTAGATCAATCGTAATATGTATTAATGGGTGGTTTTCGTAAAGCGAACGATACTTATCATATTTTTCTTTAGGCATTTTATTTTTTGCGCTTTTCGTATTTACGGATGATTTAGATGAAGGTTTCATAAGGTTTTAATTAATCCATTAAAAAATAGAATTAAATAAAGATAAAAACTTATATAATAAGATAATCAGATTATTATTTAATGTTTAGTGAAAATATAAGATTATTAAGTTATCTATTCACTTTCTATAAAGAAGAATTGATCTCATTTTATTGATTGTTATAATTTAACTTGAAGGTTATCTTTACAATATAAAATAACAACTTCAAGATTTCTGCATTTGAAAAACTATAAACTAATTGTCCAGTATGATGGTACAAACTACTCCGGATGGCAAATCCAAAAAAATTCGGAGTCTATCCAGCAAAAAATAACTGAAGCAATTGAGGTTTTGTTAAAAGATAAGATTAATCTTATTGGATCCGGTAGAACAGATTCTGGTGTCCACGCATTTGGGCAAGCAGCAAATTTTAGAACAGAGACAGAAATAAATATATATAGATTCAAACATTCACTTAATTCAATTTTACCATCTGATATAGTAGTTTCTGCGATGGAAGAAGTTGGTCTCGAATTTCATGCAAGGTTTGATGCTAAAAAAAGAACTTATTTGTACTTAATAACACAAACAAGATCACCATTCTATAAAAATTATTCATATTTTTATCCACGTAAAATTGATTTAGAAAAACTCACTTTCCTTAGTAGCGCATTTTTAGGTGAAAAAGATTTTACTTCTTTCAGTAAAAAGAATGATGAAATTGAAAATAAAGATTGTACTGTGTATAAAACAATTTGGCGTAAGAGAGGCGAAGTAATTTTGTTCTATATCCAGGCAAGCAGATATTTGCATGGAATGGTAAGAACGATTGTTGGAACTTTGTTAAATGCTCAGGATCAACCTGAACCTGAGAGATTTATTAAGGAAATATTTAATTCACAAAACCGGGAAGAAGCTTTTGAATCTGTTCCGGCTAAAGGACTATTTTTATATAAAGTGGAGTATTAAAAATGTTCAATTTAAATTCTAAAAAAGTTTTAATTACTGGTGGATCAAGGGGTATTGGTGCTGCCTGTGTTAAATATTTTTGTATGGCTGGTGCTTCTGTTGCTTTTACGTATAATTCCAATCCGGCACTAGCTGCTAAATTGGAGAAGCGGTTTTCAAAGATTTCGAAATGCAAATCATATAAAGTTGATATAAATAATGAGGCCGAGATTAAAAATACAGTTCTAACTGTAGTAAAAGATTTTGGAAGAATAGATGTCTTAGTAAATAATGCAGGAATCTGGAAAGAAGGTAAAATAAGTAGCATGAAACTTTCTGCCTGGGAAGAAACTTTAAAAATAAATCTTACCTCTACATTTTTATTTACTCAGCAAGTAATCCATTTTATGAAGTTAAAAAGATATGGCAAGATAATTAATATATCATCTACAGCGGGACAAAGGGGAGAAGCACATTACTCACATTACGCAGCTTCAAAAGGCGGAATGATCTCATTTACAAAATCACTTGCTTCGGAACTCGGCCCTTTTAATATAAACATAAACAGTGTTGCACCGGGATGGGTTTTAACTGATATGTCTAAAAGCGTCTTATCCAATAAGAAAAGTTTAGATGAAGAGGTAAAAAAAATTCCTATAGGAAGGATAGCAACCGCCGATGATATAGCTGGGCCTGTTTTATTTCTTGCCTCCGATCTGTCCAGACATATTAATGGTGAAGTGCTTAACGTTAATGGCGGTTCAGTTTTAGTCGGGTAAAAAAGCAAATGGAATTTTTAGCAAGCATACATTCAAAAGTTATTCATTTTCCGATAGCATTTTTAATGCTTTATCCATTTTTGGAGTTATCTTTTTTAATTACAAGAAAAGACTTCTTTTCAAAATCTGCAATGCTGTTTCTTGCAATAGGAGTAATAGGATCTTTCTTCGCTGTTCTTTCAGGTAATCAGGCTTTTGAATTTATAAAAGATTGGACTAATTCTGGAAGAGAAATATTCAATACGCATCAAACATTTGCAAATTTAACCGTATGGTACTTTTCTTTTTTACTGGTGTTAAGATATTTTTTGTTCATTAAGAAAAAACTTAACACAATAATTATTAGTGTTATCTTTGTATTGTCTTTAATCGGTGGATATTTTGTTTTTCAAGCAGGATATTATGGCGGAAAATTGGCTGAACAGATTATAATATCGTCGGCCTCATCTGTTGAAGCCAAAAAGTAAATTATGATTATTACCATTTAATTGATTTATTATAAGATGATTACATCAATCAAATATTTGTTTATGATACTTCTCATTTTTTCTACAATCAGTCTTGCAGAAAAACCTCCTTCGAACAAAGCTACAGGTTTTTTTGTAGCTTTTGGAGTGGGACCTAGAATGCCGCTTGGAGATTTTTCAAACACAACAGATATTGGTTATGGACTGAACGTAGAATTTTCTTACACTGATAATGAATTTCTTCCTGTATTTCTTTTTGCCAATATAGGATATGAACAATATCCTGGTTCGCAGAATTATTTTCAGGAAACTGAATATTCAAATTTTCATACTAATGCACTTCCGGTTAACATAGGCGCGCGTTATTACTTTGCACCTTTGTTAGAAAATATCGTTCTGCTTATGCCCATTATACAGGCATCTGCATCATATACATATTATCAAACTTTGCATGAGTTTGATCAGAATTCAGGTAAAAATAATTTTCTAGATGATGAAAGTAAGTTTGGATTCAGTGCCGGTGCAGGAATTTCAATGTTTATGATGGAATTATTAGCATCATACAATTATATGCCTTCAAACCAATTTGTTTCTGTTGATTTAAAAGTAAGAATCCCTCTATATATAAATTTTTAAAGGAGATTTATGAATTATAAAAATCTGCTTCTAGATATTAATGAGCACGTAGCATTGCTTACATTAAATCGTCCTGATAAATTAAACGCTCTTAACTACGAAACTTTAACAGAACTTCAGCATGCTTTTGAGTCATTAAAAGATGATGAAAATGTTTTTGTTGTAATAATAACCGGAAGTGGTGAAAAAGCATTTGTTGCGGGAGCAGATATTTCCGAGATAAACAAATTAAATATGCTGGATGGTAAAAAGTTTGCCGAGTTTGGTCAATCAGTTTTTTCTATGATAGAAAAATTTGATAAACCTGTAATAGCTGCAGTAAACGGATTTGCACTTGGCGGTGGCTGTGAGCTTGCACTATCTTGTCATTTAAGATTAGCAAGTGAAAACGCTAAGTTTGGCCAGCCTGAAGTTAACCTTGGAATTATTCCTGGTTACGGCGGAACACAGAGGTTGACTAGATTAATTAATTCCGGTAGAGCAGCTGAAATGATTTTAACTGCTGATTTGATTGATTCTTCAGAAGCTCTTAGGATAGGGTTAGTCAATAAAGTTTATCCAGTAAGTGAGTTACAAAGTAAGGCTTTTGAAATGGCTTCAAAAATTGCAAGTAAAGGTCAGCAAGCTGTTCGCTTGGCATTAAAAGCAATAAAAGTTGTTGATGAAGTTTCATTAAATGAAGGACAAAATTTTGAGGCTACATTGTTTGCCTTGTGTTGCGGAACCGAAGACTTTAAAGAAGGCACACAAGCATTTCTTGAAAAAAGAAAAGCTTCGTTCACAAATAAATAAACAGTTTTTATATGGTTAGATTTATAAACATAATTTAACCTAATTGTTTATGCAATTAAACTTGAATATTAAATTTGATCTTAAACTAATATGTTGAAATCTTCACTTCCTAAAAATGTTGCATTAATCTTGTTTGGAGTTGTCGTATTACTCCTGATCAGCATCATTATTATAACAAAGTATGTAAATAAAGATGAACAACCTAAGAACAGGGAAGTACTTAGTGGAATTGAGATTGATAAATCATTTCACTCTGCACTAAAAAACTATGGATTTTCAAATACCTGGATTTCTAAGAAAAAATTAAAAAACATTTCTGGAGATTCACTATTTGCAACCTATTCTGTTAAAGTTCCAAAAGATGTTCCCATTCACTTACTAATTCTTGAATTGAAAAGTATATTTTGGGAAAATGAAGTCAGTATTGAAGCAGAAGAAATTGTTTCTGCAAAGAGAACCATTTTAAAGTTATCATCCGAAAAGAAAGTAAAACTTGCTGTAGAATTCTATTATGCTGAAAATATATTCCGAGAATATGGAACTGTTTCATTTCTTGTTACGGATCTTCCATTACACGATGAAGAGATGCTGAATGATTTTTTGAAAATCCCAGAATTATTCTATTGTGTTCTAGTTCCCAATGCTGAATCAAAAAAACAGTTATCGTTATTATCTAAATCAGGTAAAAGATTTGCACTGTTGCTTAATGATGATATTACTGAACTGGATTATAAACTATCCGGCAATTATTCTGATGATAGATTATCAAGATCAATTAAAGAAATTGTTGGAACGTTTTATTCAGCAGCATTTTTCATTATTGATGAAAAATCTGATCTTTATGAATCTAAGAAATATGCATTTATTGAAGAGCAGCTTAAAAAAAGGGGAATAGTTTTAGTTACGAAAGGAAGATTTGAATCAATAAACTCTAATGCTATGAATTTAGAAAATAATTTTCAGGATTTCATGTTATCTGTCAAGAAAGATGATGAAAAAGTTTTAATAGTTAGAGCTGAAAATTATTTAACCATCTCAACCTTGATCCCTTCCTACAGAAAAATTGGTTATAAGTTTATATACCCCGGTGATATAATAATTAAAAGATAATTTCAGGTACATTTCGACTACGCTAGGTGTGATCACTGCTTTTTAATTTGTAACTCAGATCTTTTCGCCAAACAAATCAACTTCTACAATCTCGATAGGTAATTCACCAAGTTTTTGCATCAATAAATTTTTATCACCCACGAGTACAATTGAAAGTTTATCATTCATTATAAATTCTCTAGCAGCCTTATCCACGTCATCTTTTAAAGCCGAATTTATATTATGGATATAAGTATCAAAATAGTTATCAGGTAAATTGTAAAGTATTTTTCCCGCAACTCCTGAAGCAATCTGACGGTAAGTCTCGAAGTTAAGTGGAAACTTTTTTGTTATTGAAGATTTAGCAAATTCTAATTCTTTTTCTGAAACTCCGTTATGAATGTTGTCAAGTTCAAAAAGAATTTCTTTTAAAGCATTTGCAGTGTTTTCAATTCCGACTGAAGTTGACACTTCGAAAAAAGCCGTATCCTTGAAATATTGAAATCTTGAAGTAGCACCATAAGTATAACCGTTTCGTTCACGCAAATTAAGATTAATTCTGCTTGTAAACTGTCCGCCCAATATTGTATTAAGTAAATATCTTTGAAAAAAATCTTTTTGATTTCTTGTAGGTGTTATGTGTCCAACTCGTATTTCAGTCTGAAC
>CALLZX010000420.1 GCA_937858935.1 uncultured Ignavibacteriales bacterium
AGTTTTATCAAACTTAATTTTCAAATCGATACTATTAACTTTGCCAACGAAAGAAGAACTAATTCTTAATCCTAATTGAGAAAATAGTTGATTTAATCTAACAGCATCTTGATTTGATGAAGGGAATAAAATTACTCCGCCGCCTTTTTGCACAAAGTTTTTTACCTGTTCAATTCCAGATGCGATTGTGTTTGCTGAAATAATAATTGTTTGATATTTATTTAACTGCTGAGAGGTTAATTGGTTTAAACTCTTTCTTTCGATCTGATATTTTTCCTGTCCTGCTGTCTGTAGAGCAAGATCTACATAAGTCAAATCATTTTGATTTTCAGCAAATAGTCCGATAGATATTTTTTCTGGTATAAATAAACTTGCAAACCGCTTGTTATCCTGTTCAATTTCATCGGTTTCAATTTCTGCAACAACATCAATAAAGCCATTTGTTTTTGGAGTGGCTTCAATCTCAACGATCGTAGATTGTCCGGCAGCCACATCAAAACTTTTTTGAGCTGCTCTTTCATCACTTATGAACAAAGACACAACAGCATTACTAACATCTTGTCTTGAATTGTTCGAAATTGTTATAGAAAAACTAACAGGTTTATCTTTTTCAAAAATCTGGTTATTAATTCTCAATTCATCAACGGAAAGATTAAAAACATCTTTGTCTGATAAATCAAAAGAATATAGCCTGATGCCTTCATTCAATAATTCACTTAAATCACTATTAAGATTTTCTTTTGTGATTTTATTTTTCTGAAAATCCGACAAAACATAAATTTCTTTATTAAAGTTTTTGCTTTCAGAAATTATTTGAGATGCTTTGGTAATTGATGAATTTAAATCTGCAGATGCAAATGATAAATCAATTTGATCAACATTTTTTATAAACTCGGAAAAGTTTGATGTAAGTTTATTCTCAGCCTTTGTGTTTGATACCAATATTAAACCAACCTCATCACCTTCTTGTAATTGCGAAAGAACTTGCTTAATAATTTCTTTTGCCTGATTAAAATATGACCCCTTCTGATCAACAACAGACATACTAAAAGTATCATCAAGAATAAATATGGCAGTTGTTTTTGCTGCCGATGTTGTTCCGCCAATTTGCATTGATTGCAATGCCGGACGTGCAAATGTCATCACAACAAAAAGAATTATTAAAACTCTAAGCGCAAGTAAAATCCACTGCTTTAATTTTATTTTACGGATTTTATTTTTCTGTAATTCCTTTAAAAAAGTAAGCGTACTAAATTCAATCTTTTTAAGTTTTCTAAGATTAAATAAGTGAATAATTACAGGAATTGATGCCGCTAGCAATCCGAATAAAATTGCAGGATTAAGAAAAATCATACTATAGAATAATGTTCATTTTTATTGATTAAAAATAGTAATAATGATTTGAGAATACTATGCCAATTATGAGCAGTTAAATCTAACTTTGATTTAGAAGTTCAAAAACATAATTTTGGTGTCATAACACAATAAATTAGAATTGATATTATGGGCGAAATACTAAAACAATGGCTTAAACAAACAAAGTTTGAAAGCCTTGATCAGGAAGTTGCATTAAATATTTTCGTAACATCTTATTTTCTGCGTACCAAACACGATGAAGTTATGAGCAAGTATGGCTTGACTTTTCCGCAATATAATGTGCTTCGTATTTTAAAGGGAGTTTATCCAAATGGTCATCCGCGTTGTGATATTATTTCCCGAATGATTGAACCCGCCCCTGATGTAACCAGAATAATAGATAGATTGATGAAAGAAAAGTTAGTTGAAAGATTTAATTCAACTGAAGATAAAAGACTTTCAATGACTCGAATTACAGAAAAAGGGATAAAACTTTTGGATAAATCACATCCGGAAATTAATGCTTTGAGTTCTTACGTTTCAGAAACTCTTTCTAATACAGAGAAGAAAACTCTTTCTGATTTATTGGAAAAAGTTTATGGATCTGAAGTTAAATAGTTTTTATTTATTTGTGCTCTTTGAGAAACTCTTTGAGTTCTTTGTGGTAAAAAATACCCTTAACCACAAAGCACACAAAGCTAAAATCAACACGAAGAACACAAAGTTTATTGATCCATAAACAAAAAAGGCGACTCAATTAAATCGCCTTTAAAAACAGCAAATTTATTAAGTATTACTTTTGTTTACTTGCAATAAGATTTAATGCGCTGCCTGCCTTAAACCATTCTATTTGTGCAGCGTTAAATGTTTGATTCAACATCACTTCATCTTTGCTTCCATCTTTATGCTTAACAATCATCTTAACTTGTTTTTCCGGAGCTAATGATGAAATCAATAAATCTATTTTATCATCTTCTTTTATCTTATCGTAATCTTTTGGATCAGCAAAAGTAAGCGGAAGCATTCCCTGTTTCTTTAGATTTGTCTCATGTATTCGCGCAAAACTTTTTACGATGATTGCTCTTCCACCAAGAAATCTTGGTTCCATTGCGGCATGCTCTCGTGATGAACCTTCGCCATAATTTTCATCGCCAACAACAACCCAATTGTGATTATGCTTTTTATACTCTCTCGCAACTTCAGGAACAGATTTAGTTTCTCCTGTAAAAATATTTTTTACTTTTCCTGCTTCTTGAGTGTAAGCATTTATAGCTCCGATAAACATATTGTTGGAAATATTGTCAAGATGTCCTCGATACTTTAACCATGGTCCAGCCATAGAAATATGATCTGTTGTACATTTACCAAAAGCTTTTAACAACACAGGAATATCTAATAAATCTTTCCCATCCCATGGAGAGAAAGAAGTAAGCAATTGTAATCTATCACTATTTGGATCAACTTTAACTTCTACCTTACTTCCATCTTCAGCAGGAGCAACAAAACCGGCACTACCTTCATCAAATCCGTGTGGTGGTAATTCTTCTCCGCTTGGTACATCAAGTTTAACCTTCTCACCTTTTTCATTTACAAGTTCATCTGTAATAGGATTAAAAGATAAGCTGCCTGCTATTGCTAAAGCGGTCGTAATCTCAGGCGATGCAACAAATGCAAGTGTTTCAGGATTTCCATCGTTACGTTTTGCAAAATTTCTGTTGAACGATGTTACAATAGTGTTTCTTTCACCAGTTTTTATATCCATTCTCTTCCACATTCCGATACAAGGACCACAAGCATTTGCAAGAATAACTCCGCCGATATCAGTTAATGTTTTTAATTGTCCATCTCTTTCGATTGTAGCTCTGACTTGTTCAGAACCCGGAGTAATTGTGTACTGCCCTTTTGCTTTTATACCTTTTGCAAGCGCTTGTTTTGCAATGCTTGCGGAGCGATCAATATCTTCGTAACTGGAATTAGTACAACTTCCAATCAAACCGACAGAAACTTTATCTGGAAAGTTTTCACTCTTAACTGCTTCTTTCATTTTAGAGATTGGCCATGCTTTATCAGGTGTAAAAGGTCCGTTAAGATGTGGTTCAAGTTCGCTTAAATTTATTTCAATAACCTGATCATAATATTTTTCAGGATTTGCAAAAACTTCTTTATCCGCACAAAGTTCATCAGCTAGTCCTTCAGCAAGCGCAGCAACATCAACACGTTTTGTAATTCTTAAATAAGATGCCATCTTCTCATCGAAAGGAAATATAGAAGTTGTAGCACCAATCTCTGCGCCCATATTACAAATAGTTCCTTTGCCTGTACAGGAAATTGAATTTGTCCCATCACCAAAATATTCTACGATTGCGCCTGTACCGCCTTTTACTGTTAAAATTCCAGCAAGTTTAAGTATAACATCCTTTGCGGATGTCCAGCCGTTAAGTTTTCCTGTTAATTTAACGCCAATAAGTTTTGGCCATTTTAATTCCCATGGCATTCCAGCCATAACATCCACAGCATCAGCACCTCCAACACCTATTGCAATCATTCCAAGTCCACCGGCATTTGGAGTATGAGAATCTGTTCCAATCATCATTCCGCCAGGGAAAGCATAATTTTCTAAAACAACCTGATGAATGATACCTGCACCCGGCTTCCAAAATCCAACTCCAAATTTTTGTGAAATACTTTCAAGAAAATCGTAAACTTCTTTATTCTCAGTTGTTGCACGATCAAGATCTTCAACCGCACCAACCTGCGCTTGAATTAAATGATCACAATGAACAGTTGAGGGCACAGCCGTTGTTTTTCTACCAGCAGACATAAATTGCAATAGTGCCATTTGTGCTGTTGCATCCTGCATCGCAACTCGATCCGGAGCTAAATCAACATAATCTTTTCCACCAGAAAATTCTTTTGTTGCTTTATCGTAAAGATGAGTGTACAAAACTTTTTCCGCATAAGTTAATGGACGATTAACAACTTTTCGTATTTCGTTTAATCGATCTTTGTAATTAGAGTAAACTTTTTTGATCATATCATAATTTGCTGTCATGATTTTACCTTTTAATAATGTAATTATTTTTTTTGTGAACAAAGATAAGAAATTAGAGTTTTAATAGTATTGCGAGTTTTGTAATTCAATTAGGCGTTAATTTTGTCGGCTAAAAGTGTTACCAGAAAATACTATATGTAAAATATTCAAGCTTTTCGGTAAAGTTTGAAATGAATATATCTCAAAATTGCTTAAATATTGATAATTGAAAAAAATTTAAGCGAATAAACTGTCAAAAATATTTGTACGGAAATTGATGATTAAAGCTGATTATTAACAAGAAGTTAAGTGCTTTGTACTATTCCAGATTACTAATTTCTTTCTTTTATTAAATTTAATGAGCTAAAGAGGCATTCGTTTTGAAGGAATCTATTTTATTAGTCGATGATGAGCTATCATATCTTGAATTGCTGAAAAGTATCCTTCAGCAGGAAGGGTACACGAATGTCATCACTGAATCTAATCCATTAAATGTACCTGCCATTCTAAAAAATCAAAAGATAGATCTTATCTTACTAGATATTTACATGCCCCAAATGAACGGGCTTCAGTTACTCGAACAAATTACACCAGAATACCCAAACATCCCTGTAATTATTGTAACAGCAGTAGATGATAAAGAGATTGCGCTTGAAGCGATTAAATTTGGCGCTTATGAATTCATTATAAAGCCACCTGATACCGATCGATTACTTCTGACAATACGGAGAGCCATTGGCTATAAACTACTTGAAAAAGAAAGAGACGTTTTAAGATCAGAAGGATTAACTCCAAAAACTCACGAGAATAAGTTTTCAAATATTATTTCTGATTCTGAAACCATGCACAGAGTTTTCAATCTTGTTGAAATTTTTGCTCCAACAAATGAAACAATTCTTATCGTTGGTGAAACCGGAACAGGAAAGGATCTTCTAGCAAAAAAAATTCACGAATTATCACCAAGAAAATCCAACCCATATGTTGCAGTTAACCTTGCATCAATTTCACCAGTTTTTTTTGAAAGCGAGTTGTTCGGAAATGTAAAAGGTTCATTTTCCGACATAATTGATGATAAGCCGGGATATTTTGAGGCCGCAAACGGTGGAACAATTTTTCTTGATGAGATTGGCGAGTTGCCTAAAGAACTGCAGGGCAAGCTTCTTAGAGCAATTCAATACAACGAAATTTTCAAGAGCGGAAGTTCTAATCCAATAAAATTAGATGTTAGAATTATAGCCGCAACAAATAGAGATCTAGCAGCTTCTGTCAATAAGGGCAACTTTCGTGCGGATCTTTATTACAGGCTTAATCGGGGACATATAAGTTTGCCGCCATTGCGCAAAAGAGGCAACGATGTAGTATTGTTATCCAATTACCTGATTAAGATTGCAAACACTACTTACAATAAAAATATATTAGGCTTAACTCGTGAAGCAATTGCTCAGTTGCGGAATTATCCCTTCCCTGGAAACGTACGTGAACTGGAAAATATTATTTTTAATTCCGTTGTTCAGTCAGATGATAATCAAAGGTTAAGCACCGTTGAAATTCCAAAAGTAAATGACAGCAGAGAAATAGAATTACAAAAATCGGAAGTACTGATTTCATTCGAAGAGGCCGAGAAAAAACACATCATTAATGTGATGGGAGCTTTAAATAACAACGTTAGAAAAGCTGCTACAGTTCTAGGTGTAAGCGAAAGAACATTACAGAGGAAACTTAAAAAAATTCGCGAAGATTAAAAAAAATAGTTTAAAAACGATTAATCTGACGAAAAATCTGGCGGGTTATATTTCATCTACTTCCCACGCACGAAAATTTTACCGACAAAACCGTTAATTAATCACATTACCGACGAGTGTTTTTCAGCATACTTTTTGTGTAGAAATGATCAGATTCATTTATCCTGCAATTAAGTGATTAAGGATAAAATCTGGTGACTTAAACTATAATAGATGGTAAATGATATGAAAGCTGCTGTAACTAATTCAAATATGATATCAGATTTTAATTACGGAAGAGTTTTTGCGACCGAACGAAAAAATGATTTTTCAATTATTATGAAGATAGTTATTGCTTCATCGTTTTTATTTGCAGTTGCAGTATTAATCTTTTAATAATCAGATTGCAAAATCATCATTTCTGATAAGCAATAATATTGCAGAGTTAGGTACGATTAAAAATTTTTCTTTTTCAAATTCTATTTCAAACGCTTCTTTTCTTAAAAATATCGCAAGGTCGCCATCTTTAGCCTGTAGTGGAATATATTTTACTTGATCCGTATTCCCCTTCCAGGATTCATCTTCATTTTGAGCAGATGTTGCATAACCAGGACCAACTTTAATTACATATCCACTTTGAATTTTTTCTTTCTCGGCTACACCTGCTGGTAAATATAATCCACTATTTGTTTTATTTGCATCTTCTTGAGGTCTGATAAGCACTCTATCACCCACAACAATAAATTTTTGAAGATTTTTTATGTCCACTTTTATTAACTCTTTAATTTTTAATTACATTGATACTTAAAAATACTAAATCCAATTATAATTGAATTGCTTTCCGATATAAATTTTATTCGATAAATTTACTACAAATAATCACTAAAATAATATTTAAATGAGTAAAGATTTTTGGAACAGCAGATATTCTGAAAGAGAATTTGCATACGGAACTGATCCTAATGAATTTTTTAAGGAGCAAATTGATAAAATTATTCCAGGAAGAGCGATTTTTCTTGGTGAAGGTGAGGGAAGGAATGCCGTTTATGCTGCAAAACTTGGTTGGCAGGTTGATGCTGTTGACTTTAGTTCATCCGCTAAGGATAAAGCCTTAAAATTAGCAAAAGAAAATAATGTTAAGATTAATTACGCTGTTTCTGATTTGAATGATTATGACTTTAAGGAAAACGATTATGATTTAGTCGTTATGATATTTCTCCATCTCCCATTAGAATTAAGAACATCAATATTTAGTAAGTCAATTCTCTCTCTTAATAAAAACGGAAGACTACTTATTGAAGCATTTAGCAAAGAACAAATAAATAATATTTCCGGTGGTCCAAGATCTATTGATCTTCTTTATTCAGAGAATGATGTACTAAGTTTAACTAATGACCTTAGAATTGAAACCATGGAATCAAAATCTATACAATTGGATGAAGGAAAACATCACAAAGGAAAGGCTGATGTGATAAGATTTGTTGGAGTCAAATCCTAATTATGAAAAAAGTTTTGTTCATATCTTATTTTTGGCCTCCATCAGGTAAGGCCTCTCTTCATTGGCCTTTGGATATTATTCGACATTTGCCAAAAGATGAAATTGAACCAATTATCCTTACTGTTGAGGAGGAAACTTTTACTCAAAAAGATGAAAGTCTATTAAATAAAGTTGATCCGAATTGGAAAATACTAAAATCAAAAGCACTTGAGCCATTTGACCTCTACAGAAAGTTTATCGGTAAAAAACCAGACGAGAAGCTCGTAGCTTCAGAAACAATTTCACTTGAGAATAAAAATCTTGCACATCGGATTTCGATCTGGATTAGAATGAATTTGTTTGTACCGGATGCCAGGGTCGGCTGGAATTACACTGCAATTAGTAAAGCAAAAGAGTTTCTAAAAAAAAGTAAGGTCGATGCAATAGTTTCTATTGGTCCGCCACATAGTTCTCATCTCATTGGATTAAACCTTAGTAAAAAATTTTCTATCCCTCACTTTCCTGTTCTTATTGATCCTTGGGTTGATATTATTTACTACAAAAACTTCAATCGTAATCCTATTACTTTGAAGTTGGATAATCATTTTGAAAAATCTGTAATGCAAAATGCCAAAAAAGTTATATTCGTTAATAAATCAACACAACAGGATTATATTAACAAATATGAGTTTCTAAAATCAAAATCATCTGTTCTTTATTGGGGTTATGATGAAACTGCTTTTACAGGACTTTCATTTCAAAAAGAGAATAGTAAAGAAAAATTATTAGTCCATGCTGGTAACATATTTGCATATCAAAATCCCAAAAAACTTTGGGATCAAATTAAAATAGAGAATGAGAATGGAGATAAATTAAAAATACTATTCATAGGTACTGTTGATAAAGAAATTTTGGATTATTTAACCAATCTTGGTCTAAAAGATTCTGTTCAGGTTGCAGGATTTCTTTCTTATCCCAAAATGATAGAACAAATATGCGTGGCTGATATGTTGTTAGTTTGTTCATCAGAACCGCGCCATGTACCAGGCAAGTTATTCGAGGCAATGCGAACGGGAAATCCAATTATTGCTTTTGGTGAGAACAATGAAGAGGTAAAACAAATCCTTAAAGAGGCTAATGCAGGAATGATGTTTAGATATGATGAAAATGTTGAAGAATTCTTTAGAGCTAATTTTCAAAAAAATGAAAATCAAAAAGCAATTTTAAAATATGATCGTGCAACTATATCAAAAGAATTTTCTGGTATCTTAAACTTCCATTAGAATTTATTCATTACTTCAACTACCTGGTAAATTTCTTCTTCAGTATGTCCAAAAGAACAAGGTAAACTCAAAGTCGTATTATGAATTTCTTCAGATAGGGGATAACTACCTTCCAGAATATTTTTCAATGCCTTTTGTTTATGCGGAGCTACAGGATAATGAATATCAGTTTTAATCTCATTTTTAAATAAGTAATCTTTTAATTCGTCCCTTTTTTTATGTCTAATATTAAAGATATGGTAAACATCAAAGTAATTTTTATCAACCACCGGTTTAATAAAATCATCTTTAAGATTATCGAAATAGATTTGAGCGAGTTTATGTTTGTGAGTATTTATCTCATTAAGCCATTTTAGTTTGATACTAAGAAATCCAGCCTGCACTTCATCTAACCTTGAATTATATCCCACAACTTCATTATAGTATTTAACATCGGAGCCGTAATTTCTTAATCTTTTTATTTTTATCGCAAGCGATTCATCATTTGTAATTACCGCTCCAGCATCACCCAAGGCGCCAAGATTCTTTGTAGGATAAAAACTGAATGCACCAAATTCTCCGAATGTTCCTGTTAACTGTCCCTTAAATTTAGCACCATGAGACTGAGCACAATCCTCAATTAGTTTTAGTTTATACTTTCCACAAATCTCTGCAATCTTATCCATCTCGCAACTTTTTCCGTACAGATGCACAATCATTATGACTTTAGTTTTATTAGTGATGCTTTCTTCAATCTTTTTTGGATCAATATTGTATGTCAGAATATCAGGCTCAACCAAAACAGGTTTTAGACCAGCATGAAGAATTGAGAGAATCGTAGCTATATAAGTATTTGAGGGGACTATTACTTCACTTCCCTTTTCAAAATCAAAAGCTTTTAGTGATAGAAGAAGAGCATCAAGTCCTGAGGCTACACCAAGACAATACTTTGAATTGTGATATGAAGAAAATTCCTGTTCAAACTTTTCAACTTTTTTACCGAGTATAAACCAGCCTGAGTTAAGAGTATCATCAAAACTTATTTTTAGCTCTTCAAAAAAGACTGAATTTGATTTATATAAGTTTTCGTACTCTATCACTTGTATTCCTCATAAATGTAATCCGCAGGATCAAATTTTGTACTGGCAAAAACCAGCAAAACTGCATCTGGAGTAAAATGATGCATTGTATGCCAATCATAAGTCTCTAACAAAAGACATTTACTCGGATGATCTAAAAGAAAATCTTCTTTAATTTTGCTGTCATTATTAGAAACAATACAACTACCGTGAATACAAACCGCAGCCTGTCTTGTTGTTTTGTGTCTATGTCCGCCTCGTACAGAATCATCTACTCCATAGATATAGAAAACACGCTTGGCTTCAAA
>CALLZX010000421.1 GCA_937858935.1 uncultured Ignavibacteriales bacterium
CTCAGAAGATGCAGGAAAATACGGGAAATTTGAGGAAAGTAATTGATAAAATAAGTTAAGCTAAGTTATTTGAATAATTGATTTTACAGGCTTTTAGAAAGAAATTGAATTTAGCCAGAATTGATTCCGGCTTTCGGTACTTATGCCTCCTTTTAGGAGGCTTTTTATTTACCTTTCGTATTTTTAGTCATTATAAATCGTTTAGTAAAAAAATATTACATAAATGGAACTAAAATTTTTAAAAATATTTTTTATAACCATTATTTCAATTTTACTCTCATTGATTTACAATCATTTTAATCCAAATGGCTTAAGTCTACTGAGAGAAGAAAAGAGATTGAATTGGGAAAGCGATTCTTTAACACTATTTAATAAAATTGATTCATCTTTTTCAAAAACAAATTTATCTGAGACGAAGCCTTCTGATTCAATTTTTGTAAAAAAGGTAGAAAATACCATCGAACCATTTAAAGAACCGAAAGCTATTAAATTAGATGTAGCATACAAGTTATTCAAAGATGGAATAAAATTTATTGATTCGCGCTCAGTGGAAGAATTTTCTGAAGGGCATATAAAAGGGGCCATAAATATTCCATTTTATGGATCCGAAAATCACGTTGAAGTAATAAACCGCTTAAACAAAAATGAGATTGTGGTAACTTATTGTAGCAGTGAAGATTGTGATATTAGTATTCTTTCAGGTGATGAACTTTTTGAAATGGGATTTAAACGAGTATATGTATATGTTGGCGGATATGACGAATGGACAAGAAATAATTATCCAATAAGTAAATAATAATCCTATGAACATTTTATTTTCAAATAAATATCTTCTTCTCTTTTTAAGAATTGTTATAAGTTTTGTTTTTATTTATGCCGGAATTGAAAAAATTTCTGATCCTGAGGCGTTTGCAATTTCAATAGCGAATTATCGATTGCTGCCTATTGAAACTATAAATATTTTTGCTATTACTCTACCCTGGATAGAATTGGTTGCCGGAATTTTAATGTTATTTGGTATTGCAGTAAAAGAAAATTCCGCCATAATATTTTCTATGCTTACAATTTTTACGGTAGCAATAATAATTAGTTTATTTCGCGGGTTAAGTATCGATTGTGGTTGTTTCGGCAAAGGATCGCAAATTGGACTAATGAAACTTGGTGAAAATACACTTATGATTATTGCCTCATTTCTCCTGATTTTGTTTGATTCAGATTTCTTAAAACTTAAATCTAATAATTAGTTATCAGAATTATTGTTTATTACATCCATTGTATCTCTCAATACTCCAAGAGACCGCTGACTTAATAAATCAATCTTTACCAAACCTAAATCTTCAAGTGAATACATATCAGGCTGAGTAATTATCAATCCCAGACCTTTGTTTTTAGCGTATTCAAGGGCACAGTAATCGGTTATTTTACGAGGAGTAATTACGATTCCACTAGGGTGAATACTTAGATGCCTAGGAAAGTTTGCGATTTTAGAGGCAAGACTTACGATTGTTTTCCAAGGTTCTCTATCGAAGCATAAACCACGTGATTCAGAAAACTTCATAGAAATGTTTGGAAGATTTTGGGCATTTGTCCAGGGTATCATTTTGCTGTATTTTGATATTTCTCTTTCTGATATTCCAAATGCTTTCGCCGTTTCTCTGAATGCTGAACGCGCACGAAAAGTAATTGTAGTCGAAATCATTGCTACTCGATCATATCCATATTTTTCAAAAACATATTTTACAATTTCATCCCGTTCTTTCCACGAAAAATCTATATCAATATCCGGTGGACTTTTGCGAGCACTATTCATAAATCGTTCAAAGAACAGATTTTGCTTAATTGGATCTATTTGTGTAAAACCCAAGCAATAAGCAACAAGACTATTGCCGGCTGAACCCCTTCCAATTAACATCATTCCCCTTCTTTTTGCTTCATTCACTATATCCCAAACGATTAAAAAATAGTCAGAAAGTCTAGATTCGCTAATTACTTTTAACTCTTTGTCCAAGCGATTCTTTATATCAATATTAATATGCTTGAACTTTTTTCTCAAACCATCATACGCAATTGTATTCAATATTGTTGCAGGATTTTCTTTATGATTTGATTTAAAGATCGGATATTTGTAATTATTTAACATCAAATCTACTTTACATTGTTCTGCTATTGCTTTTGAGTTTTCAATTGCTTCTGAATTTTTTTTAAATACTTTTTCTAATTCCGAACTATCTTTTAAAAAAAACTCTTCATCTACAGTATCTTCATTTGTTAGGGCCTCTACTGTCTTGTTCAACCTTATTGAAGTTACAAGTTTATGTATTTCGAAATCTTCCCTTTTTAAAAAGTAAATTGGATTTGATGCTATGATCGGAATATTATTTTCGATTGCAAACTGGTATGTTTTAAGCGCTTTTTTTTTATTCAGCGAAGTTGGAATAATTTCAGCATAAATAGAATTTTTCTTATTAGTCTCTTCAATTAAATCAATCAAAGGTGTAATTAAAATTAAATTTTTCCAATATTGGTGTATAATTCCATTTAACGAAAAATCGGCATTCAATTTTCTTTGAGTGATAATTTTGCAAATCTCAGAATAGCCTTCATAATTCTTAGCAAGAAAAATTATGTATTTTTTTTCATTATCTTTTTCCGTTATACAAGTGCCCAGAATAGGATTAATATTTGCTTCATAACATTTTTTGGCAAACTGGATCAATCCATTCATTGCATTTGTATCCGTCACAGCAATTGAATTGATATTTTGATTAAGACAGGTTTTTATCAGATCATCAATTCTGATTGTTCCTTGAAGTAAGGAAAAGTTAGTATGTACGTGTAAATGAATCATTTATGTCGTAATAGTTGATGTGAAATTAAGGAAGTGAGAGAAACTATAAAAAGATTTTTTGCAATTTATTTCGGATGTTTAAATGCTTTCTCAGCGATATCTTTTCTATAATACATACCATCAAAATCTATTTTCCTAATTGCTTCATAAGATTTTTTCTGAGCACTAACCAGATTAAATGTGTTTATCGCTGAAGTAACACCTAAAACTCTTCCGCCATTGGTCAGAATCTTACCATTTTCTTCCTTGGTTCCGGAATGATAAATAATTATTTCATCATCATTTAAGTCAAGTCCCTTAATCTCAATACCTTTAACAAATTCATCTGGGTAACCTATTGAAGCGGCAACAACACAGACAGAGGAGCCGCCGGAATATTGAACTGAACTTTTGTCAAGTTTTCCCAAAGCTGCTGAATATAATAGTTGCAGAAAATCTCCATTAAGAATTGGTAGAACTACCTGAGTTTCCGGATCACCAAATCTGCAATTAAACTCAATTACCTTTGGGCCAGATTTTGTGATAATCAATCCAGCATAAAGGCAACCAATAAATTTATTTCCAGTCTTTACCATTTGAGTAAGTACAGGTTTGATAATTTTGATTTCAATTTCTTTGGATAAGCTTTCAGTTATGATTGGAGCAGGAGCATAAGCACCCATCCCGCCTGTATTCTTTCCCGTGTCACCATCACCAATTCTTTTATGATCTTGAGCAGCTGGTAAACAAATAAAATTTTCACCATCTGTGATTGCAAATACAGAGGCTTCCTCCCCTTCGAGAAAATCTTCAATTATTAATTTATTGCCTGAATCACCAAAAATCTTATGTTCAAAAATTTCTCTGATTGCTACTTCCGCTTCAGATTTATCGCCGCAAATCAAAACACCTTTACCTGCTGCTAATCCATCAGCTTTAATAACAGTTGGATAATCTATTAATTCTAAATATCTAATTGATTCAATTAATTGCAAGGATGAAAATTCAATATACTTTGCTGTTGGAACATCGGCGTCAATCATAATTTTTTTCGCAAATGCTTTACTTGCTTCAATTCTTGCTGCTTTAGCGGATGGTCCAAAAACTTTAAAACCTTCATTTCTCAAATGATCGCTTAATCCATCAACTAAAGGTTGTTCAGGACCTATTACAACGAGATCAACTTCTTTACTTTTACAAAAATCAGAAATCTTTAAATGATCAGTTAAACTGATATTAAAATTGGTTGCAAATTTATTAGTACCTGGATTTCCTGGAATACAAAAGAGTGATTTTAGTTTTTTACTTTGATTGATTTTAAGAGCAATAGCATGTTCTCTGCCACCTGAACCAATAATTAAAACATTCATCAACCTTCAGCCCTCAGTTTTAGTTGGAATTGCTTTGTTAATAATTCAGTTAAATTATCTCTTCGGAACTTCTCTAAAACTTCTTCAGATGGATAAGGCAGTCTATTATTCTTATAATCATCATATATTTTAAGAATAGTATTTTTGATTTCGTCTATATTATCAGGGCTGCAAATATATCCAGCTCCCGATTCTTCAACAGCCATTTTTGCGGCACCATCAGGAACACACGCCAATATTGGTTTTTTGGCTCCTATATATTCATAAACCTTTCCAGGAAGTATTGCATCAATGTTTCTTCTTCTGCCCACCATAAACCAAAGTACGTCTGCAGATTTTAACTTGGCAATCGATTCATCATGATTCACGTACCCATGATCTTTCACGAAAGTTTGTAATCTAAGTTTGCGAATAACTTTTTGATTTTCTTTTCTTAAAAACCCAACAAAGTGTAATTCAATGTTCGATGCTATATCAGGTCGTTCTATCGTTAACTGTTTAAACGCTTTTAAAAGATAAACCGGTGAGTTATAAACCATAAATATTCCAGAATACATTAAAACCATTTTATTCTGTGGTTTTGGTTGAGCTGGAATCTTTACAAAATCTTCATGATCGTATCCGTGAGAAATAATAACAACATCATCAAAAGTTAAAAATGGATAAGTATGAAGAAGTTTTTCTTTGATCTTTCTATTTGTAACGAGTATTCTATCAGCAGCTTTTAATGCCTGGTATTCTTTACTCTTATGAATTATTTTATGAAATGGCGTTGGATAAAAAGCAAAATAACTTTTATACCATAGATCCCTGTAATCGGCAAACAATGGAACATCATGTTTCTTCTTAAGTTTTGAAATAACATCAAAAGCAGAAAAAGGAGGACATGTTATAAAAAGTGCATCAAATTTTTCTGCTGAGAGAATCTCATCTATTTTTTTAGCGGCAAGTTTAGCCCAGGAGACTTTATTATCTGGAATAAAAAAAGTTTGGCTTAGTTTGTCAAGAATATTTCGTAAAAATTCACTAGGAAATTTAACTGTACCGAATTTCGAAAGGATAGAATTAGGTTCATTGCTTCCTGATACTCGAATAATCCTGATATTCGAGTCAGCTAATTCTTTACTTAATGATTTATCATGAGCAAAATAAGCTACTTTTCCTGTAGTGATAACTGTTGGTTCCCAGTTATAGTTCTTCATGTATTTTACAAACTTCAAAGTTCTTTGAACTCCGCTAAGACCTAAAGGTGGAAAATAATACGCAACAACAAGAACTTTAAACATTATAAATACTTATCCTATTTATGACTTTGATAATTTGGAGACTCCTGAGTAAGAATTACATCGTGTGGATGACTTTCTTTAAGTCCTGCTAATGTAATTCTTATAAATTTACTTTTAGTCTTTAGTGATTTAATATTAGCATTTCCTGTATAACCCATAGATGCACGTAAACCACCAACAAGTTGATAAACTGTATCTTCAAGTGGTCCCTTGTACGGAACTCGTCCTTCAATACCTTCAGGTACTAGTTTTTTAATATCATCCTCTGCATCCTGAAAATATCTATCCTTACTTCCTTTCTTCATCGCACTAAGTGAACCCATCCCACGATATGATTTAAAACTTCTTCCTTCATAAAGGATTTTTTCACCCGGACTTTCTTCAACTCCTGCAAATAGTCCGCCGATCATAACAGAATCTGCTCCTGCAGCGATAGCCTTTGGAACATCGCCAGTTTGTTTTATTCCGCCATCAGCAATAATCGGGATACCGAATTTTTTAGTTGCATTATAAGTTTGTGCAATGGCTGTAATTTGCGGAACTCCAACACCCGCAATCACTCGAGTAGTGCAAATTGAACCTGGTCCAATTCCAACTTTAATGGCATCAACTTTACAATTAATAAGGTCAAGTGCAGCTTCATAAGTTGCTATATTACCAACAATTAACTGTATATACTTAAATTTTTTACGTATATCTTTTACAGATTTTAGAACTCCTTGGGAATGGCCGTGAGCCGTATCGATTACAATGGCATCAGCACCTGCATCTGTCAACGCTTTTACTCTATCAATTGTATCATATGTAATTCCAACAGCTGCACCAACTCTTAATCTACCATGTTCGTCTTTACAAGCAAATGGATGTTTTTTCTTTTTAAGAATATCTTTGAAAGTAATCAGTCCTTTTAACTTTCCAGCTTTATCAACTACAGGAAGCTTTTCAATCTTATATTTCTGTAATATTATTTCGGCTTTCTCTAAAGTTGTACCTAAAGGCGCAGTAATCAAATTACTTTTGGTCATCAGGTCTGAAACTTTAAGCTTTTTATTTGGTTCAAATCTTAAATCCCTATTTGTTAGTATTCCAACCAGAAGACTATTCTTATCAATAACTGGAATACCTGATACTCTGTATTTTTTCATAATCTCAAGAGCATCGCCAATCGTTTTATCAGGAGTAAGAGTAATGGGATTACGAATCATTCCGCTTTCAGATCTTTTTACTTTATCCACTTCATGACATTGATCTTCTATACTAAGATTTTTGTGCAAGATACCAATACCACCTTCTCTTGCAAGTGCGATCGCCATTGACGCTTCCGTAACAGTATCCATCGCTGCAGAAATTATAGGTATGTTTAATCTAATTTCCGGAGTTAGAAATGTGGAAATATCTACTTGACGAGGTAATACAGTAGATTTACCAGGAACAAGTAAAACATCATCAAATGTTAAACCCATTTCTAAAAACTTTTTATCAATCATATATTTCCTTCCGATCGCAAAATAAATAAAAAAATTAATCGAACGCCGGTAAACCTGTTATATCCTCACCAATAATCAGAGTATGCATTTCATGAGTTCCCTCATATGTAATAACTGATTCCAGATTTGCTGCGTGACGCATAACCGGATATTCATCTAATATTCCATTTGCTCCCAAAATTTGTCTGGATTTTCTAGCAATATCTAAGGCCATCTCGCAGTTATTTCTTTTGGCCATTGAAACCTGGTTAAACTTTAACTTACCGCTATCTTTTAATCTTCCAAGTTGTAAGTTCAATAGTTGTGCTTTAGTAATCTCTGTAACCATATATACTAACTTCTCTTGAGTCATTTGATATCCAGCGATTGGTTTGCTGAACTGTTTCCTTGACTTCGAATAATTCAATGCAGAATCATAGCAAGCCATCATAGAACCAACAACTCCCCAAGCTATTCCATATCTGGCCTGATTCAGACACATTAGTGCATTTTTTAATCCATCAGTTTTCGGGAGCAAGTTTTCTTCAGGTAGAAATACATTGTCAAATATCAGTTCTGAAGTGATGGAAGCTCTTAGTGAATGCTTACCTTTCATTTCCGGAGTAGTAAAACCTTTCATACCCTTTTCTACAAGAAAACCCCGAACAACTCCGTCAAGCTTAGCCCAAACAACGGCAACATCAGCAATAGTACCATTTGTTATCCACATTTTGGCGCCATTGAGAATATATCCACCATCTACTTTATCAGCCTTAGTAATCATGCCGCCTGGGTTTGAACCAAAATCAGGTTCTGTAAGACCAAAACATCCTATCTTTTCTCCTTTTGCTAAAGGTGATAACCATTTATCTTTTTGCTGTTCACTTCCAAAAGTAAATATTGGGTACATTACTAACGCGCTTTGAACCGAAGCAAAACTTCTTACTCCGCTGTCTCCTCTTTCCAACTCCTGCATAATTAATCCATAAGCAACATTATTTAATTCAGTACATTCATATTTAACAGGAAGTGTTGGTCCAAATAAACCCATTTCTGCCATTTTGGGGATAAGTTGTTGAGGGAATTTGGATTCTCTGTTGTATTCTTCAATTATTGGAATTACTTCTTCGCTAACAAATTCGCGCACAGTACTCCTTATCATTAACTCTTCCTCAGAAAGCAAGGAATCAATGTTAAAATAGTCTACTCCGATGAACTTATTCATTGTTTCTTTCTAAAATTTGAATGGCGAAAATTATTAAAAGGTGATTAGAGAAACAATTTTAATTTATTAATTAAGTAACTAGAGCTTCTCGATAAAATTACCTTGATAAACTCCTTAAAATGTACAATCTTTGATTTGTGTTAAAATTGAACAATAAAATATCAAAATTATCTGCATATATTGTTTTGTTAGGTTATCTAACCATAACAACAGCAAATGTATTCCATCATCACAATATAGAATTAGGCAAATTATTTTCTTCTCTAAATTCAATAAAAGAAGATCAAAATAACCATATTAATTTGCTTGGTTCTGAAGTTTTATGCGCTGTTCAATTTGCATTCAACTCGTTACATAATTCAGTAATTTCATTTAATACTCCATATCAAGATTACCAGATTAAACCCGGTATTATTGAGTTTGGTTTAGTTTCATCTAAACCCACAACAGAAACTATTTTTAGTTTCTGTCTTAGAGCCCCACCCTTTTCGCTCTCCTAAACTCATTTTTAAATATTTATAATTTTAATTTTTCAAGGAGAAGAAAATGATACCATTCTTTTTAAAATATTCTTATATCGTTTTGATATTATTTTTGCTGGTAATTACAACAATAAGTTGTAGTGATGAAACAGACCCGGTTATTCCCCCAACAGAACATTTTGAGCCTGAAGGTTGGGTAATTAGAGATGCCACAACTAAACCGATTCTTGTTGTTTGGCAAGGAGTGATTCAAACCACCTGGAATTCTACAGTAATATCAGATACCCTTTATGCACCACTTAATGCCCTTTCAGATCATTATACTATAAAGTTTTTGGATATAAATAAGAACATTATCAATCCACCTGCAGATACAGATCACGAATTTGGGTGGCTTATCACAAATACTTCAATGCTCGATATCATAAGAGATAATCCTACAGATTGGGCTTTCCATCTAAAAGGTTTAATGAATGGAACGACTTCACTAGAATTACAAGTATTGCATGTTGGTCATGTTGATGTTAAAACACCTAAAATCCCTGTTATTATCCGCGAAGATACTACCGCATATGGAGAACCTATCGGTTTACGATTAAGCTATGAACTTGATGGAACTGTGCTGGCAACTGCAACTAATTTGACTTCGACGGGCTCTTTAGATGTTCAGAAGGATTCGTTAACGACGGTTCATATTGAAGTACAATAATATTATGATCTGAATAGATATTTTCAACCTGAATATCCTTTACACACTTTAGATTATACGATTGCCAACCCAACAACTTTGCAGATTCTTCCTGATGCCGGCGAGCCCTGGGTCATAAGAGTTAAAGGGCTTGCAACCGGTTCAACCACTGTAACCTTCAAGTTAATGGTCTCAGGTGTTGCAGAATTTGTATCTTTTCCAATAAATGTAAACGTACAATAGATGATATGTAATTTTTATAAAGCTCATTATCTTTTTAAGTTGATGAGCTTGTTTTTCATTTTGCATTCTCAAATTGTGATCTCGCAAACTATTCCAATCGGAACACTTGAAGGAATAGTTTTAGATGGATCAAATGATATGCCTTTACAGAATGCAGTCGTTAAGATAATAGAACTTAATACTTACGATGTCACTGACAAGAATGGAATTTTTGATTTTAAATCTATTCCTTTTGGAAATTACAATATGGAAATTTCTTTTGTAGGATATAAAACAACCATAACATCAATCCGAATGGATCAGGAGATTAACAAAGGTTTAATAGTTCATCTGTTTACTCTTCCCTTCGAAACTTCAACAGTTGTGGTTACAGGTTTACATACAACTACAAAGTTTGATGATATGAATGAGTTCATAAATGTGCTAAAAGGTAAAGAGCTTCAGCGGGAATTGGGTTTAACATTAGCATCCACTTTAAAAAATGAAACCGGACTAGCAATAAGAAGTATGGGTCCGGCACCAGCACGCCCTGTAATTCGTGGATTGGGCAGTGATAGAATTGCAATTACAGAAGATGGTATTCAAACAACTGATCTTTCTGCAACTTCACCTGACCACGCGGTTTCTGTTGAACCATTTACCATTGATAGAATCGAAGT
>CALLZX010000422.1 GCA_937858935.1 uncultured Ignavibacteriales bacterium
ATAACCCCCCAGATATCTTGAGCCGCCATAAGTTGGGAAAGGTGCTCCTTGAAATTTACCAGTTCTGGTTACCATTAAATATGGCTTGTATACTTCAAAAGAATTACAATCATATTCTAAATCATCTCCAAGTAAAAGATTTTTTGAGATGATAATTTGATCAAGCATATTAAAATCATCTTTATACTTAAAACTTCCCGCTCCATCAAACCAGGATTTATACGATAGATTAAATAAATCTGTTCCAAAATCTTCTGGCAATTTTTCATGGTCTAAAGAATCGCAAAAGAATGGCTGAGCTTTTAGATATTCAGTTATTGAAATATTCGTTGGTTCATCATTAAAATCTCCAACAATAATAATTTTACTATTTCTATTTTTTGTAAAGATTGACTCAACTTCAACTCTTATTGTTTTTGCTGCTGCTATTCTTTTTGGTTCTGATTCTTCCTCGCCGCCTCTTCTTGAAGGCCAATGATTTACAAAAAAGTATATTGTATCTTTTTTATCAAGTAAAAATATGCTTTCCAAGATAAATCGTGTCTCGTATCCTCCGCCAAGATCTATTCTATGTCCTTTTACATCTATTAAAGAAAACCTATCTGCATTGTATATAATACCATTATCAATCCCTCTACCATCAAGTGATTCCAGATACGCAGTTTTATATTTCCTATCAGAGAAGTGTCTTATAAGCATTGAATCAAGTAATGACTGATGTTCAACTTCACAAACACCTAGCAAATCAGGACCAAGATCATTATTCATAGAGCGGATAACTCTTGAGAGATTATACATTTTTTTATCAAGTCGTTCATCATCCCATTCTTTTATCCCAGATGGTAAGAATTCTTCATCTTCCGTTTTTGGATCATCGCTTGTATCAAAAAGATTTTCAACATTCCAATGTGCAATAAATAAAGTATCAGTCTCCTTTTGTGCGCATGTAGAGTTTGATAAAGCAAGAGCAATAAATAGAAGGTAAATATTTTTCATAAAATAATATTAAAGTTTTGAGATAATTAAATTTCTATACGCGTAACCACACCGTGAAGCTTATTATATGGAAAATCAAAATAACTTACCCAATTTGGGGCAATTTTCTTTAATACTATAAAGAACTTGAAGAAAAATTTAGTTGTTTTAATTTCTTCTGCACCATAAAATATTGCTTTTACATTAAACTTCCACTCCTTAAATAGAGCCGGTAGATCTGGAACTTCCATATAACCATAAGTTATACGTGCTACAAATAAACCGGGCGTAACTTCTTCATACCTTTCTAATTTTATTCCATAAGGTAAATCTGTATTTTCTACAGAAATTAGAGTGTTTTTTTCATACATTATACCCGTTCTGAACATACAATGCAGTATATACGGTGAAACTGAATTTATATTCTTTGTAAAAAACAATGCCTCACCTTTAACAAAATTACCAGTTTCGTAAATCTGCTTAAAACTTTCAACAAAAACATCTAACGTTACGGAGCGTAAAAATTTTCTTAGTCTATTCATTCCGGAAATCCATAACCACATTACCAATAATACAACAGTTGCAATAATTATAGACCAATAACCACCGTAAGGTATTTTATGCGTAACAGCTACTAGGTAAACAGAGGTAACAATCAGAACAAATAAAGCAATAGACATTTTAACATAATCTTTTCTGTTCCAGAGTATAGCAACTATGAAGATAGAGCTAATAAACATTGTTGCAGTTACAGCTAAACCATAAGCAGCCGCAAGATTAGCAGATTCTTTAAATACCATAATCATTAAAAGAACAGCTAATAACAGCAACCAATTTACAGATGGAATATAAATCTGCGATCTCATCTCTTTAGATGTATATTTGATTTTCATCAGCGGAAATATTCCGATATTTATTCCCTGAAAGATCAGAGACATCACTGCACTTATCATTGCTTGTGAGGCGATTATAGTTGCGAACAAAGTTAAAATCAGAAATGGAATATAAAATACTTCTGAAAAAGTACTAACAAGTTTAAATAGCACCTGAGTTGTATCGTTATGCTCTAAAATATAAGCTCCTTGACCAAAGTAGTTTATTATTAAAGCAAAGAAAACAAATGACCACGCTTGACGGATTGGTTTTCCACCAAGGTGCCCCATATCAGCATAAAGAGCTTCTCCGCCAGTGGCACAAAGTATAACCTCACTTAAAACAAAAAATCCAGGTAATCCATTGTGAATAAAAAATTCAATTGCATACATTGGATTGAATGCTAAAAGTATTCCCGGCATATGAACTAAATAAAAGAAACCGGAAAGGAATAAACTTATAAACCAGAGCAGCATTATTGGGCCAAATGACAATGCAACCTTTGAAGTTCCCTTAAACTGTATTGCAAATAATAAAACAGTAATTATAGATGTAATTAAAATAATTGTTCTCAGCCCCGTGGATTCCATACCTGGAATAAGTTTTAATCCTTCTACAGCAGAAAGAATACTGATTGCTGGAGTAATTACCCCATCACCAAGTAGTAAAGAAACACCGATGTAACCAAGAAAAGAAATAAAGCCTACTTTTCTTCCTTTCTTTAAAGTTGTTATAAGGATTTCTTTTAAAACAATTATGCCGCCTTCACCTTTAGTACTCATACTCATTGCAAGCCAGGCATACTGAATTGTAACAAGAGTAATAAGTGTCCAAAATATTAAAGAGAGAACACCATAAATATTTTCTTGAGATGGGATGGTTAATGTAAATATAATTGAAAGTGTATAAATTGGACTCGTTCCTATATCACCAAAAACTATCCCCATAGCTTTAATTATATCTTTTGCAGGACTTACCTGTGAATTTTTCATTTATAAAACTTTAATGCATTTAATAGAACTGCAAAAAGTCGTTTACACCTTCCGATTAAATTTGTTTGTAAAAATATGTTAATACTTAATTCAATCACAATATTAAACATAATATTAAAATATTTTCTTTTATATATTTACTTCAATTTTGATTAACTAATCTTTATTTTCTGACAACAATTATAATCACATTAAAACCTCTTTATGAAAAACAAAAAATTTGTAATCATAGATGCAATGGCCCTTGCATATCGTGCTTACTTTGCTTTTATAAACAGACCCTTAACAAATAGTAAAGGCGAATCAACATCGGCTGTTTACGGTTTTTTGAATCAACTCATAAAAGTATTTGAAGATCATAAGCCGGATTATCTTGCAGTTGCATTTGATTCGAAAGAAAAAACTTTTAGACACGAAAAATATGAAGCGTATAAATCTTCCCGTGATGCGATGCCCAATGATATGATTCCCCAATTACAGAGGATTAAAGATATTGTACTTGCTTTAAATATTCCTCTTTATATTTTACCTAGATACGAAGCAGATGATATTGTTGGCACTGCAGTAAAAAAAGCTGAAAAATTAGATTTAATATCTTATGCAATTACCCCAGATAAAGATTACTTCCAGTTGATTACTGATAAAACAAATGTGGTAAGACCTGGAAAGATGTCTGATGAGGCTATTCTATATGATAAACAAAAAGTAATTGATGAGCTTGGTTTCGAACCAAAATATATGGTTGATTATCTTGCCCTGATTGGTGATAGCAGTGATGACATTCCCGGTGTTGCTGGAATTGGTCCAAAAGGTGCTGTTCCATTGATTCAAAAGTATGGAACAATTGAAAATATTTATAAGCACATTGATGAAATTGATAAAGCCGGTATCAAAAAGAAACTAGAAACAAGCAAGGAAAATGCTTTTCTTTCAAAAGATCTTGCTACAATTTATTGTGAAGTTCCAATCGAGTTTGATTTTGAACATGCCAAGTTTACAAATCCTGATTTTGAAAAAACTAAAGAAATATTATTTGAACTTGAGTTCAAAGCTATTTATGCTAAGTTGATTAAGTTTTATCAAACAAATTCTTCTGAGGAAATCAAAGAAGTAAATGAATCAAAAGGAATTAGAGAAGAAATTGAGATTTTTATCTCAAATGAAGCAATGAATTCTTTTAACGATAATAAAGTTAAGTATCAGTTAATTGTTAAAGAAAATGAAGCAAGAAAACTTGCGGCAAAATTACTTGAATCGAATTTATTTGTTTTTGATACTGAAACTGATGGATTAAATACATTTGAAGTAAAACTGGCAGGGGCTTCATTCTGCATAAAACCGGATGAGGCTTATTTCGTTGCTGTAAATCCATTCGATGATGAACCCGGGTTATTTGAAAATAAATTATCTGATCGACTACCGGTTTCAAATTTCATCAAGATCTTTAAAAAAGTATTTGAGAGCAATGAAATAAAAAAAGTATGTCAAAACGGTAAATATGATATTGCAGTTTTAAGAAGCATCGGAGTTGAAGTTAAGAACTTTTATTTCGATACTATGCTTGCAAGTTATGTACTGGACGCAGATCAAAAACACGGAATGGATGATCTTGCGGAAAAATATCTTAACTACTCACCCATTCCAATTTCATCATTAATTGGAGAGAAAAAAGATCCAACAAAAATATTTGAAGCAGAAGCCGCTATACTATCAAATTATGCTGCTGAGGACGCAGACATAACTTATAAGCTTTATGAAAAATTAGATGCTGAGTTAAAAAAGCAGCAGATTGAAAAAGTGGCCTATGATATTGAATTCCCTTTAGTTCCAGTTTTAGAAGATATGGAAAATGAAGGTATTAAGATTGATATACCAGCATTGAGACAGTTCAGTAAAGATCTTCAGATTTTGCTGGATAACTATACCGGAGAAATATTTAAAGTTGCTGGAACTGAATTTAATATCAATTCTCCAAAACAACTTCAGGAAGTATTATTTACAAAACTTAATCTTACCACGGGAAGAAAAACCAAGACTGGTTTTTCGACAGATGCTCGATCACTTGAAAACTTACGTGGTGAACATGAAATTGTTGATATGATTTTAAATTTCCGTCAGGCATCAAAACTAAAATCTACTTACGCTGATGCTCTGCCGAATATTATAAACAAAAAAACCGGACGCGTTCATACTAGTTTTAATCAAACAGTAGCCTCAACTGGCAGACTTTCGAGTGTTGATCCGAATTTGCAGAACATCCCCATCCGAACCGAAATGGGTAAGGAAATTCGAAAAGCTTTTGTTCCCCGCGATAAAAATCATAAAATATTAAGTGCGGATTACAGCCAAATAGAATTAAGAATTATGGCTTCAATTTGTGGTGATGAAGCATTAATAAAAGCGTTTAGCGAAGGTGAAGATATTCACAGAAGCACTGCTGCACTTGTTTTTAAAGTTAATCCAAATGATGTTACTCCTGATATGAGAAGAAAGGCTAAAGAAGTAAACTTTGGAATTCTATACGGCATAGGTCCTTTCGGATTGAAAACAAGATTAGGTGTAACACAGACTCACGCAAAAGAAATTATCGATACTTACTTTAATACATTTAAACGTGTTAGAGAATTTATGGATAGTTCTGTTAGATTTGCTCAGGAAAAAGGATATGCAGAAACTTTATCCGGCAGAAGAAGATATTTGAAAAACATTAACAGTAATAACAGAGTTGTAAGACAATTTGAAGAACGTGTTGCTATTAATATGCCGATTCAAGGAACTGCAGCTGATATGATAAAATTAGCAATGATAAATATCCACAACGAGCTAACCAAGAATAAAACAAAAACTAAGATGATATTGCAAGTACACGATGAATTGGTTTTTGATGCACATAAAGATGAAATTGATAAATTGCTTCCTGTCATAAAAAAGTTAATGGAAAATGCATTACCGTTAAAAGTTCCGGTAATTGCAGAAACTGGAATTGGCGACAATTGGCTTGACGCACATTAAATGAGTTCAAGATTAGGTTTGCGTTCAAGTTTAGATCATTATAATATTAAATGAAAATAAATCCATCTGAAATAAATAAAATACTTTGTATAAAACCACGTGGAATAGGTGATATAGTTCTATCAACAATTATTCTTGATAATTTAATAGCACATTATCCAAACGTAAAGATTGATTATTTGACAGAACATTTTGCAAAACATTCTGTTACAAATAATCCTCTTGTAAATAAAGTATTAACAATGCACAAAACGGAATTTGTATTAAAAGTTGCCTGGAGGATTCGTAAAGAAAAATACGATATGCTAATTGATCTTTGGTCAAATCCAAGAAGTGCTCAGATAACATTTTTTTCTGGTGTAAAATTTAGAGTTGGTTATGCATATCGCGGAAGAAAATATGCATATAATATTTTAGGTACTTCTGGTAAAGGAGATCATCATTCCGCCGAGCATAATTTAGAATTATTAAAACCTCTTGGTGTAAATATTATTTCGAAGAAATTACACTATTATGTTGGGAATCTTGAAAAGGTTTTTGCCGACAAATTCTTTAATGAGAATAAACTAGAAGGTGAGAAAGTATTTGGAATAATCCCAGCCGGTGGTTGGGATTCAAAAAGATGTGATAAAGAAAAATGGGTAGATATTTGCACCGAATCAGTTAAAAAATTTAATTGTAAAATTTTAGTTCTTTGGGGTCCGGGTGATGAAAGTGATGCGCAATTTATTAAATCTAAACTTGTAGAGAATTGTTTACTTGCTCCAAAGTCTTCACTTCAACAGATGGCTGCAATGATTTCGAAATGTGATCTGGTAATTGCAAATGATTCAGGACCTATGCATATTGCTACTGCACTTGGTGTGAAAACTCTTGGAATATTTGGACCAACAAATCCAAAAGCACATGGACCTTATTCACAAAATTCTGATTACATAATAAAGGATGATCTAGATTGTATAATTTGCAATAAGTTGATTTGTCCTTTTCAGCATGAATGTATGCGGGAATTAAGCACAGATATTGTTATAAAGAAAGTAAGCTCTCTTATCAACAGATAATTTCAGAAAAAGAGATAATGATCGATCTTAGTAATAAAAAAGTACTCATAGTTCGCTTGGGGAAAATTGGCGATATAATAATTTCATCTTTTGTATTTGAAGTTTTAAAGAAAAGATTTCCTGGAATTGATTTATCACTATTCACTTTACAATCAAACCGGGAAGTTTTAAAGTACAATTCCGATATTGATCATCTAATCCTCTCAAAGAAAAATCTCTCTTTATACAGCAAATTATTAAGCTTAAGAAAAATATTTTATGATCTGGTAATAGATTTAAATGATGATCCTTCAACCACATCAAGCATTATTAGAAAAATAATTAAGGCACACAGAGTAGTTGGATTTAATTTTACTCCAAATGATTCTTCAGATTTATACCCGCAGCCGCAAAAAGATAAAACTCATATTATTGATAGAATTAGTTATTTGTTGAATGAATTGGGTATTAAACTATCAAAGAATGATATTCATCCTAAGCTTTATCTTGGCACACAAGAAAATGCTGATATAAAGAAGCAAATAAATGACATCAAAAAGAACTATAAAATTGTTGCGCTGAATCTATCGGCAGGGGCAGAAAAAAGAAAATGGGGGATTGATAAATGGATTGAGTTAATCGGTAGGATTCACCCTGAAATTCCAGAAAATATATTCTTACCATTAAGCACTTTGGAAGATGAGCATTTACGCATAAAGATTTTTGATAAAGTTAATAAAGAATTATTGATTAATCAGATTTATAAATCATTTCATCATTTTGCATCATATATTTACAATAGTGATTTTTTAATTTCTCCGGATACAGCAGCAGTTCATATTGCATCTGCATTTAATAAACCTATAGTCGCAATCTATCCGGACTATGAATGGAATTATGTAAGTTGGAAACCGCTATCAGACAAGTTTATTGCAATAAAATCAAAAAGTAATTTAATAAATAGCGTATCTGTGGATGAAGTTTATGATGCATTTATTGATATATACAAACAAACATTTTAACAAAACATAATGAAAAACAAATTAGAAATTCCGTCTTGTAAAAATTTTACCGGTTATAAACCTTGTTATCCAGACCATAATTGCTGGAAGGATGGATGCAAAGAAAACAGACCGATAGGTAAAAAAATATTGATAATTAATTTTGATGCAATGGGTGATGTGTTGATGACAACAGCACAGCTCCCTTCAATCAAAGTAAAATTCCCTGATTCGAAAATCTTTTGGGTAACACTTAAAATCGCTGCTCCCCTGCTATACCATAATCATCATATAGATAAAGTATTCATTTACGATGCAGAATCAATTTCTATTTTGAATGAAATTGAATTTGATATTGTTATGAATGTTGATAAATCTCAACGATCATGCGCTCTTTTGAATTCTGTTAAGGCAAAGAAAAAGTTAGGATTTGGTCTCGACAAAAATGGGGTTATTATTCCTGTTAATGAAGGTGCTTATTATAATTACAATCTTGGTATGGATGATCACTTAAAGTTCAAAGTTAATCAACGAACAGGGCAGGATTATTTGGCAGAAACTTTTGAGCTTGATTATAAACGTGATGATTATATTTTCAACTTCACAAATGAGGAATTACGGTTTATTGAAGAATATAAAAGAGATGTTCGTTTAAGAGATACCGACAAGATTATTGGATTTAATACAGGCTGTTCAAACTTATATCCTAATAAAAAAATGTCTGTTGGTCAGCATATTTTTCTTATCAATAAACTATTAGCCAAAAGAAAATATCGAGTAATGCTTCTTGGAGGTCCGGAGGATACTGAAAGAAATAAAGAAATTGCAGATTACTTTAGAGGCAGAGTTATAAACACACCAACTACTGATGGTGTTAGAAAGGGTGCTTGCTATGAGTCTATTCCTCAAGTTGTGGTAACAGGTGATTCGTTTGGAATGCATTTAGCGATTGCTCTTAAGAAATATGTTATAGCCTGGTTTGGATTAAGCTGTTGGACAGAAATTGATCTTTACGACCGAGGAGTAAAAATATTTCAGGAAAATCTTGAATGTTCCCCTTGCTGGAAAAAGAAATGTCCGTTTGATCTAGAATGTATAAAGAATCTTGATTTGAATAGGATTATTAATGAAGTTGATAAATATTTTGATGATTTTGATAAAGTAAAAGTTGCCGCAAGAGATAATTTATTTGAAAAAGCAAGAAAGATAAATCGACCTTTAGTTCTTGATGGAGCTATGGGCAGTATTCTTCAGGAAAAGAAGTTAACATCGAACAAGAGAGTTTGGAGTGCAAAAGCTAATGATGATTCAGTAAATGAAGTTATTACACTCCATAAAGATTACATAAGGGCTGGTGCTGATATAATTACAACAAATACATTTAGAACAAATCCATATTCACTTATTTCTTCAGGAGTTACAGATGTGGTTGGAACTGTTCTAAAGGCAGTCGATCTAGCAAAACGTGCACGCGGTAAGACGGCAGTCCTAATCGCTGGTTCAAATCCGCCAGTTGAAGATTGTTACAAGGTTGAAAGGACAATTTCTCAAAAAGATTTAGAATGGAATCATAAAGTACATATCGATGCATTGATGGAATCCGGTTGTGATTTTATTATGAATGAAACCCAAAGTCATTTTGATGAAATTAAGTTTATCGCAAAATATTGCGGTGAAAATCATATTCCTTTTGTAATGAATTTTTTCTTTCTTGATAAACCCAAACTACTTTCCGGTGAAAATCTCACTGATGCAATCGAGTATGTATTAAAATATCACCCTCTGGCAATAGGTTTTAATTGCATAACATTTGAAGCCCTCGAAAATGCAATTAAAAGATTAAAACCTGGGATAAACTGGGGTTTTTATCTGAACTGCGGTAGTGGAAAACTAACTGATAAAACTATTGATTGTGCTATTTCACCTTTGGATTATGCTAAAAAAGCAAAGGAATACTTAAAATATCAGCCATCATTTATTGGTTCTTGTTGCGGTTCCACACCTGAACACACGAAGAAAATTAAATATTTAATTGATGAATGATCTTATTGTAAAATCGCTGGCAAAAATAAATATCGGTCTCAATATTATAAATAAAAGAGATGATGGTTTTCATAATCTTGAGACAATATTTTATCCAATAAGTCTTTATGACAAGATTAGTTTTACTATATCAGATAAATTTTCTTTTAACAGCAATGATGAAAAACTTAATACAGAAAAAACTAATCTTATTATAAAAGCAAAAGAATCATTAGAAGATCATTTTAGTATTCAACTACCTGTAAAAATATTTTTAGATAAACATATACCTATAGGAGCTGGACTCGGCGGTGGAAGTTCTAATGCAGCATCAACATTAACCACACTTGCAAAACTTTTCAATCTCAATATTGATAATCATCAACTTGCAGAACTTGCAATAAAACTGGGTTCGGACGTACCATATTTCTTAAATCCTGATCCATCATACGCCGAATCGCGTGGTGAAATTATCACGCCGATAAATTTTAAGCTTAATAGATATTTGCTTATAGTAAACCCAGGGATTCACATCGCAACGAAGTGGGCATTTGGATTGATTAAACCAAATCACCCCAAAGAAAGTTTAAAATCACTTATTGGTAAGAATAATCTTAACATTAATGAAATTATGAAAATTGCTTCAAATGATTTTGAGAAAATTGTATTTGAACATTTCCCGGAGATAAAAGAAATAAAAGAAAAGATGCTTTTCTTTGGGGCAAATTATTCTATGATGACCGGAACCGGTTCAACAGTCTGGGCAATGTTTGATGATGAAGAAGCCGCTTTTCAAACAGAGTTATTTTTTAAATGTAAAAATTATTTTACTTTTATACAGGAACCTACTTAACTGCACCTTCAGCAAATTCAACAATCCCCTTTGTAGCATTAAGATTTACTTTTAATCCAAAAGGAATAGTTACAAAATCTTTAATGTGCCCATGTGGAAAAGTATAAATTGACGGAACTTTAATCGGCGTAATATAATCTGCGATAACTTCACCTAACGTTAATGTTTTTTTATTTGGATCGTGTTCGTGGCAATCAACAAATCTACCTAAAATAATTCCCTTAACTTTCTTAAACACTCCAGCTAATCTTAGTTGGTTTAGCATTCTATCAACACGATATGGAAGTTCGCCGATATCTTCAATCATTAATACCTTGCCATTAAGATTTGGGAAATAAGGAGTACCAAGTAAATGAGCAAATACAGCTAAATTGCCACCTACAATTCTACCAGTTGCGCTACCCTTTTGCAGAAAAGGTAATTTTTGATTTTCTGGATACTCAAGTTTTCCAATTTTTTTATTAGATGTAATCGTTTCCCAGAACAACTCGCTTGTGTATTCACTAACTTCATCATAAAAATCTACAGCAACCATCGGACCCGCAAAAGTTATCAATCCGGCTTTTTCTAAAAATGCCATTTGTAAAGCTGTTATCTCACTATATCCAACAAAAATTTTGGGATTATTTTTAATTATTCTGTAATCAATCTTATCTAACAATCTAAATGCTCCATACCCCCCACGCAATGTAAAAATAGCTTTTACATTTTTATCTTTAAACATTGTATGTATATCTTCAACTCTTTCCTGATCCGTCCCGGCCAAATAACCATGATTCTTGCCAACATTTGTTCCAACTTTTACTCTATAACCAAGACTTTCTAAGTACTTAACGCCTTTTTCAACTCTTGAAAATTCGTCTGGTGAAGAAGCTGGAGAAATGATTCCGATAACATCCTTTTTATTGAGCCGTTTAGGTTTCTGAATCGACATTGTAAATCCTTATGTTAGACTATTGTTAATGGTAATTTACAGAAACAGAAAAATTTGCACAACTTTGTGAGGCGCATTATTGTGTTCAGTCCATTTTTAATTGACCATTAGATTTATGACTCAAATCACGAGAATTGGATGTGATTTATTAAAGTTTTTAACAAATTTACAATGTGTTATATTTGTTTTAGTCGAAATCAGAGAACTTGAGAGTTTCTAATTAACTTAATCGTTAAATAACTTAACAAAATTTTAAATGAATAAGCCAAAAGTACTCTTTATTGGTGGTTCGTTAAATCAAACCACTATTATGCACCAAATCTCAAAAGAACTGCCTGAAATTGATGCCTACTTTACGCCTTACTATGCAAGCGGACCTTTATGGGTGATGACTAAGCTTAGAATGTTAGATTTTACAATTATGGGAGGAACATTTAAAAGTATTACTCTTAAGTATATTAAGGATCATAATTTAAAGCTGGATTTTGAAGGCAAGAATGATAATTATGATTTAGTTTTCACATCTCAGGACCTAATAGTTCCAAGAAACATTAAAAAGTTTAAAACAATTCTCGTTCAGGAAGGAATGACTGACCCACCTGATTGGAGGTACCACGTAACAAGGTTTTTAGGATTAGGTCGTTGGTGTGCAAGTACTTCTATGACCGGACTATCTCATATGTACGATTATTTTTGTGTGGCGTCAGAGGGCTTTCGTGAACAATTTATTGATAGGGGCGTTAATCCAAATAAAATTCGGGTTACAGGTATTCCAAATTTTGATAACTTTGAAAAATTTAGAAATCTTGAATTTGAACATAAAAATTTTGTGCTTGTTGCAACTTCTGATGTAAGAGAAACAACTAAATATGAGAACAGAAAAGAGTTTTTATTAAACGCTAAAAAGATTGCAGGCGATAAACAAATAATTGTAAAACTACACCCAAATGAGTTAGTTAAGCAAAGAACTGCTGAAGTAAAAAAATATTTACCGGATGCATTAGTTTATCACGGAATCAGCATCGATCCGATGATTGCAAATTGTGATGTTTTAGTTACAAGATTTTCAAGTACAATTTTTCCTGCTATTGCACTTGGTAAAGAAGTATTTTGTAATATTGATCTTAAAGAGATTAAACGATTATTCCCAATTCAGAATGGCGGAACCTCTGCAAAAGTGATTGCAGAGGTTGCGAGAGAATTGTTAGCCTCAACCAAGCCTGTTGTTAGAGTTAAGGAAAAAAATAAGTATATGGAAGATCTTAAATTGGAGATCAAGTATATGCTAAAACAAAAACTTGTAAGAGCAAAATCAATATTCTAATCATGGTGGAAAATAAATTAAATATTGTAACTGTAATTCAAGCTCGCTCAGGTTCAAGTCGCTTGCCTAATAAAATTTTCCTCCCACTTTCAAACGCTCCCTTACTGTATAGAATGTATGAACGAGTTGCTGCATCAAAACTTAGAGGAACAATTATCATTGCAACTACAACAGACAAAAATGATGATCAAGTTGAAGAACTTTGTAAAGAGTACCAGTTAAATTGTTATCGTGGTCATCCAACAGATTTGTTAGATAGACATTATCAGGTAGCTAAACTGCTAATCGCTGATGCTATAGTTAAAATTCCTTCAGATTGTCCTTTAATCGATCCTAATATTATTGATAAAGTTTTACAATATTATATAAATAATTCTGAAAAATATGATTTTGTAAGCAATCTTCATCCACCCACTTATCCTGATGGAAATGATGTTGAAGTAATGAGTTTCAGTGGACTTGAAATTGCATGGCAAAGTTCAAAAAGAGATTTAGAGCGAGAACACACCACTCCTTATTTCTGGGAAAATCCAGATAAATTTAGAATAGGAAATGTTGTTTGGGAAACTGGATTAGATTACTCAATGTCGCACCGATTTACAATAGACTATGAAAAAGATTACAATTTCATAAAACAGGTTTATGATGAACTTTATCCAATAAACAATAAGTTTACACTAGAAGATATTTTTTATTTGTTAGAGAGAAAACCTGATATCAAAAAAATAAATGAGGAATATTGCGGAGTTAACTGGTACAGAAATCATCTTAATGAATTAAAAACAATTACATCTGATCAAACAAAAATTATTTAAAGAATTATTATGCCGAACAAAGTAGAATTTAATAAAGATTATCCTTCAATTTCTAAATCGGATGAATATTATAAAGTCGCGATTGGATTAATTCCTTGTACAACTCAAACCCTTGCAAAAGGGCCGCAGCAAAATGTAAAAGGGGTTGCTCCAAAATATTTGCAGCGTGGCAAGGGTTCACAC
>CALLZX010000423.1 GCA_937858935.1 uncultured Ignavibacteriales bacterium
AGCACTTTTTTTTTTTCCTTTTTTTCATATTTTTTTTCTTAAATATTCTTAAAAAAAAAAAAGTAAAAAAAAAAGAGAATGGGTGAAAACAAACCCGCCACAAAAAATTTGTAAATGTAGTTCACCAAACCAATAACTAAAACTAATTTCAAATCCCAGCCGGCACCGATATAAAAAGCAATAAACAATACTACAAAGCTATCCACAAGTTGTGAAACCAGTGTAGAACCTGTTGCGCGTAACCAAATTTTGGATGAACCAGTAAACGATTTGAAATAGTGAAAAACTGTTACATCAACCAACTGTCCGAATAAAAATGCTGTAAGTGAACCAATTATAATCCATAATCCCTGTCCGAAAATTGTATTAAAAGCCAAATCCATATTTACAGAACCTGAATCTGTTGTTCTTTCAATCCAAAATCCGGCTGGACTTAAACCGATAGAAAAGTAAACCATTAAAAACGCATAAGCTATAAGTGCAGCAGCAGTATAAGACATAAACTTTACACCTTTTCTGCCAAAGTACTCGTTGATTATATCAGTCATAACAAAAACAACCGGCCAAAGTACAACTCCGGCAGTAAGATTAAAGGAAAGATTTTCGATTCCAAGTATTGTAAAATTAAATGGTTTAAAACCTAGTGTGGATTCCAGCGAAAATATTTTTACACCTATAAACTCAGCTAGTAATGCGTTTGCTACAAAGAAAGTTCCAAGAATGTAAAATAGAGTTGCTGATTTGTCTTTCATACTTTGCTCAAATTTTATCGGAAAATTATTCTAATTGTATGATAAAACAAAAAAGCGGTCAGGTTAATTCCCAACCGCTTTGTAGAGAGAGTTGAATTGAGGTTATCTGTTCTTATTTCTATTATCTTTTTCTGAAGTTCTTGTGTTTTCTTTACTGTTAGTTTTAGTGATTGTTTCGTTTCTTTTTACTTCTGTGTTTCTGTTAGTATTCTGATTTCTTTGTTCAACTTTTTGAGTTTCTTTTTTTTGTTCAATTTTTCTCTCATTCTGTTTGAAGACATCATTATTAGATTTTTTCTCTTCGCGTTTATTTATTGTTTCATTAATTCTTTGCTTCATATCGTCATTAGATTTTCTCTGAAGTTCAATTTGTTCATTTCTTCTATTCTGTTCTATACGATTTTTTTCTTCAGATTTTCTGATTTCTTCATTACGCTTTATTTCTTCGTTTCTTTTAATCTGTTCATTATTTCTCTTTTCGATTTCAGAATTAAGTTTTTCTGTTTCTCTTTTTTCCTGAAGTTTTCTATCGTCTTCAACTTTTTTACGAGTTATATCATTCTTTGTTTCTTTTCTATTGTCTTCAGTTTTTTCTCGTTTATTAAGATCAGTATTGTTTTTCTCTCTATCATTTCTAATTACTTCGCGAGTATCATCTTTTTTAGTCTCTTTTGTTCTGTCAATATTTCTATCTCTTCCTAATTCAATTTTAGAAATTTCAAGAGTAGATTTTCTTTCCTTACGTTCAACTTTTACGTCTCTCAATCCATCACGAGAAATATCATCAGGATTAGCAAAATATGTTCTAATTTCTTTATCACGAG
This sequence comes from uncultured Ignavibacteriales bacterium, assembly GCA_937858935.1. Taxonomy (GTDB): domain Bacteria; phylum Bacteroidota; class Ignavibacteria; order Ignavibacteriales; family Ignavibacteriaceae; genus IGN3. The sequence continues at coordinate 1,577 of CALLZX010000423.1, forward strand.
TTTTAGTTATTTTTTCTCTTGATATATCATTAGGATCATTAACAGAAACTATGTTTCGTCTTTCAATATTTCTTCCGCTTCTTTCACGGATTCTGTCAAAGTCAACTCCATCATTTCTTACTCGTCCATCATAGTATGAGTAGTTAGTTCTCATCTTTGTTCTATTATGAACTCTGTATTTGTATTTAGGAGCAACATAATAATTGTAAACGTTATGATCACAAAAGTGATTATACTTTACGTAGTTCCAATGATTGTAAGAAACGTAATAATCATAATTGTAATGTATTCCAATTGATATATCAAAGATCGCATATGGTGATAAAGGAGCCCAACCGATATAATCATCATCATATCTCCAATCAACCCAGGCTGGTGCCCATTCGTAATCAGGAATCCAAATCCAGCCATAATAATCATCATAATACCATCTTCCGTAATGGTAAGTTATGTAACCAAAATCTTCGTAAGAATCCCAATACCAACCGTAGTCGGTGTAAATCCATTGTCCCTGTCTGTAAGGAGCCCAACTTTTTCTAATCATTGTAGGACGCCAAACAGGCGTACCGAAACCAATTTCAATCCAGGTACCGTGTGGTGCGAGTGAAGTATAAAAATATCCTCCAACTCTTTTTGCAAAATCGGTGTTTGCATCAGCGTTTGCTGATAAACCGAAAAGTATTAAGACTGTTGTTAAAATTATCTTTTTCATGACGTTCTCCTTTGTGTCTTGCTTCTATTAGCCAAGCATTGTGCCATCAAAAAAGTTTAATTATTCAATGAAAAGTGTGTTTATGAATCTCTAATGTCTATTTGATTGGACAGCTATGTGTTTATGAAATTAAATGGAATGTCAACGTTTAATTTTTCGATCTTTCCAGACAAGATTTCCAAACATTCCCATAAATCCAGAAACCAAAATGTAGGGAACCTGAAGAATTTCTGTGATTAAAAATGGTTTAAGAATGTTAAAATCAAATAAAAGAGTTGTTCCTTTTTTAAGAACTAAATATTCTGCGAAAATCTTAAAGAGAAAGGAAATGATAAATGTAAAAAAGAACTTTGTTGATATTATAAACCCAATAATTGGTTGAATTATTAAACTTAAATAAAATAAAAAAATCAAAACGAGTTTAAGCAATAAAAGATGATCACCATAAAATAATCCTTTACTCGCCCATCTTTTTCTTTGATGATAAAAATCTTTTAAAGTTGGATTGGCTTCCGTTGAAACAATTGCGTCCTTATCCAAAGCAAATTTTATCTTATAGTCTGTATCACGATAAATTTTTTGCATTAACAATTCATCATCACCAGAAGATAAACTCATTTGAAAAGTAAAACCTCCAACCTCATCAAAAGCTTTTTTACGATATGCGATATTTGCAGCATTACAAATAATTGGATTTTCAGATCCAATCAAACCTGCACCGGTAATTACAAGACCAGCAAATTCTAATCTTTGCATTTTGCTAAAAAGATTTCCTTTAGATATAAATTCAACAGGACCAGAAACAAACCCTGTTTCTTTATTCATAAATTTTAAAAGATTTTTTAACCAATCTTTTTTATGGATACAATCTGCATCAGTTGTAACGATTATCTCCCCTTTAGATTTTTCAATTCCAAAACGTATTGCTCTTTTCTTGTGTGCATTAGCAGAATAATCTTTTGGTACCGAGTAAATAAAAACATTTGCATTTTTTTGTAGATTATCTAATAATTGGAAAGAAGAATCATCTGAAGAATCATTTACAAATATTATTTCAAATTTTTCTTGTGGATAATTTTGAGAAGTTAGACTTGAGTAAGTATTGAGTATGTTTTTCTCTTCATTTCTAAATGGAACAATGATAGAGACAAATTCATCTGGAATTTTCTCACTTACTTTATTTTTAAGCTTTGATAATCCAGAATAAACTTTGGATAAGAATATCACATAATGAATTGAAAGAATCAGGAAAATCAGGAATAGAATATTTTCAATCATCATTCTTTTTCAGTAGCAAAATCAACCCGATTAGCGAAGGAACTAAAATATTAATAAAGAAAAGAAATATTGAAGCATTAAATCCCACTGAAGCAGATTCTCCGAGCATAGTTATAAAAAACACAGAAGCTCCTTCTCTAATACCAAGTTCGCCAAGTGAAACCGGAGGAATAATTGTTTTAGCAAACATAATAAGATTACCGGCCCACAAATATTCTAAATAATTGCTATGATTAGAAAACGCTGCAACTAATACAGCATACTGGATTAGAAAACATACGTAAAACAAAAAAGATATTAACAACATTTTTGTTGAATATTTTTTATCAAGATTACGGAACACTTTTATCTTTTCAAACAACCAGTGTAGTTTAATTGAATCTCTGAGTTTTGTAAATAAAACATTATCCCAAAATCTATCATTAAATATCATCCAGAAGAATAAATAGAATAATGCAAATACAAGAATGAATAATCCAGTTGTTAAGTAGAATGTAACGTTATAGTAGTAATGAATAAATAGTATGCTTGATATCGAACCAAAGAAAGCAACCAGCAACAATAGAAATAACTTATCTAATAATGTTGCAAGTGTTACTTGCAATACCGAATGATTTTTAAAAACAATTGCTCTTCCAAAATACTCACCAATTCTTGCAGGAGTAAATACTCCAGCAGAAAATCCATAAAACAACGAGAGCCAGATTTTTGAGTTATGATTTTCTTGCAATACAACATTTGCGGTGATTTTCCATTTATAAAATTGCAAATAAATATTTGGTAAAACTAAAACTGATGCTAAAACTAAGAGAAGAATATCTGCTCGCTTGGCTGCGCTAACAATCTCACTAAAATTGATGGAAGAAATCAAATAGAGTAAAAAACCGGCAGCAATAAATATTTTGGCAGAAACAAGAATTATGGTTTTATTCTTAGTGATAAAACTGTTTTGTCCTAAAATATTTTTTACTTGTTCAACCAAACTTTACTGCTCAATTTCAAAAATGTTTACTTTTAAACCTTCAGTGCAGTTAGTGCAGATTTTATTTTGCTGTCTGTTATCCAAAACTGATTGCCTGAAATCCTGATATTGTTTTGATGTCCAAATATCGTAAAAACTTTTTCCATTTAGAATTCCCAGGGTGTACTCAGCATCCTTATCAAAACAGCATGGCACAACTTTCCCATCCCATGTTATTACGGATGTGCGCCACAATGCAAAGCAATGATTTTTCATCTTATTTTTTATGGAAAACTTTTCGTCTTTAACAAAATATCTTCTGTACTTAGGATTAGTCGGAAGAAACTTAATTGCATTTTCATAAGATGATATTTGCATCGTTTTAAATACTAATTTATCCACCCCAACATCATCACAATATTTTTTAACTTCATCAAGTTGATGTTCATTTTGCTTCATCACAATAAATTGAAACTCAACATAAGGTTTATGTTTTTTTAATTCTTTCTTTCGCTTTATTAATAATCTCAATCCTTCATCAGCCTGTTTAAATGTTCCACCAACACGATATTTTTGATAACTTTCTTCATCAAGTCCATCAACAGAATAAATTAATTTATCCGGTGCATTTTCTAAAATGTGATCAACATTTTTTTCATTAACAAAATGTCCATTTGTACTAATCGAAATGTAAACATTGCTTTGCTGGGCATATCTAATCATCTCAGGCAAGTGTTTATTGATATAAGGTTCACCTTGAAAAAATAATTGCACATAAAATCCAGTATCTTTAATCTGATCGATCCAATTTTTGAAATCATTAAAATTTAACAAACCAAGTGGTCGAGTTAATGCACCAAGTCCAGATGGACATTCCGGACATTTTAAGTTACAATGATTTGTTGGCTCAATAGAATATGAGATAGGCAATCCCCAAACAATTGGTCTGCGAATAATTCTTGAAAGATTAAATGACAGAATAATCTTTAATGAGTTTAATGCTCTTTTTACAGTTAGATATTTAAGAATATTGATTTCCAATTTTGCTCAGATTTTTGATGTTGAAATTAACCAAAGACTACAACTGATGAAAGTGATTGGTAAATGTGATTCCGATTCGTTGATATTGTTAGGCTTAAAGCTTTTCCTTACTTTTGTTTTAGAAAATTCAATTTTTGAGGCAAGAATGTTTATAAATTTCAGTGATATTCCAAAACATCAAAATTTATTTCTCGATTATCTATATGAATTCGAGAATGTACAAGAGTATTATAAACACAACTTCCGGAATAAAGAAGGATATTTGCCGTTATTCAAAAGCATTTCCGAATCAAGGAAATCCAGGCAGTTGAATCTTTCTTCAATTCTAAAAAATCAATATTCAGCTTTAGCAAATATTTCAGGGAAAACTTTAAGAAATTTCGAACTGCTTGATAAAGATAAAACTATTGCCGTAGTTACAGGACAACAGCTTGGCATTTTAGGTGGACCGCTCTACACAATTTATAAAATTGTAACAACGATCAGACTTGCAAATCAGTTCTCTGAAAGATATGACGAATTCAAGTTTGTTCCTGTTTTCTGGCTTGAGGGGGATGATCATGATTTTAACGAAGTTCGTTCATTAAATCTATTTGATAATGAGAATCAGATATTAAACCTCGGCTATAAGGATGAAATAAGTGATGATGATGCTAAGCAAAGTATTGGCAATATTAAGTTTGATGAAGTACTAAATGATTTTTTTTCAAAGTACGAAGGAAGTCTAAGAGATACGGATTTTAAAAATGAATTGGTAACAAAGCTAAAAAACTGCTATCAAGTTGGAAAAACATTTAAACAAAGTTTTAAAGAACTTTTATTCTGGTTATTTGATGAATATGGTTTAATAATCTTTGATCCGCAAGATCCAAATATTAAATCATTGCTCAAACCTATCTTCAAAAAAGAGGTTAATGATTTTTCTATACATACACAAAAATTAATTCTCACAAGTGCAAAACTTGAAGAGTTATATCATGCACAGGTAAAAGTAAAACCAGTTAATCTTTTTTATCATACAGATGATGGAAGATATTCTGTTGAACCGGTTGATGATATTTTTAAGCTGAGAAGAAAGAGAAAACAATTTACTAAAGATGAGATCCTTACTGAAATTGAGAACTCTCCGGAAAAGTTTAGTCCAAATGTGTTGCTAAGACCAATTTGCCAGGATTATATATTTCCAACTGGGTTTTACATTGCCGGTCCTAGTGAGATTTCTTATTTCGCACAAATTACTCCGCTCTATGATTTTTATAATATTATAACGCCAATTGTTTATCCACGATCTTCAGCAACTCTACTTGAAAAAAATGTTGGAGCGGCTTTAGACAAATACGATCTTACAATGCATGATATTTTTCTTGGATTGGATGAACTTAAAGAAAAAGTAATCTCTGGACTTTCTGAAAACAATATTGAAAAAGCTTTTGAGGAAGCATCTAATGAAATTGAATTAACCTTTGATAGATTAAAAGAAAATCTTTTTGCAGTAGACAAAACATTGGTTGATGCAAGTTTGCGATATAGAGAAAAAATTGTTTCCTCAATAGCTGAATTAAAATCAAAAGCAACCAAAGCACAGGAAACCAAACACGAAACTACTATTAGACAGTTAACCCGACTTTCTAATTTGCTTTATCCTTTGGGAAATCTGCAAGAGAGAGAAATTAACTTTACTTACTTCTATAATA
>CALLZX010000424.1 GCA_937858935.1 uncultured Ignavibacteriales bacterium
CAGGTATCGTCTTTAAAAATGCAGGTGTAGATTATCTTAAAGAAAATGCCGCTGTAAGATTTGAGAATGTAAAGAATGGGGAAGTAGTTGATTGTAAATTCTATGGAAATTTTTTTGGGATATATCTCGCAAAATCTAATAAATGCAAAATAAAGAACAACTACATCGAATCTTACGGCAAAAAAGAAGCATCGTCTGGCAATGGAATACATATGTGGAATTGCAGAGAAATTGAAGTTGCAAATAACAGAATAACAGGACACAGAGATGGTATATATCTTGAATTTGTAAAACAAGCAAACATAACAGGTAATTTCAGTGCAAAAAATCTAAGATATGGTTTACACTTTATGTTTTCTGATAGCTGTCACTACTATTCAAATCAATTTGAGTACAATAGTGCCGGGGTTGCAGTTATGTATTCGCACTATGTAGAGATGACACAAAATAAATTCTTGAATAATTGGGGTCCAGCATCCTACGGATTACTTTTAAAAGATATTACTGATAGTAAAATCACATTTAATCAGTTTATAGAAAACACATCAGGAATTTATATAGAAGGATGCAACAGATCACAATTCCTTAATAATTTATTTAAAAAAAATGGCTGGGCTATAAAGTTAATGGCAAATTCGTCTGATAACTTTTTTACTCAAAATAATTTTCTATCAAATACTTTTGATGTTTCCACAAACAGCAGACAAAACTTTAATACTTTCTCTTCTAATTACTGGAATAAGTATCAAGGTTATGATCTTGATAAAAATGGAATCGGTGATATTCCATATAGACCAGTAAAGCTTTATTCAATTATGGTTGAACAAAATAAGCCCACACTTATATTGTTAAATAGTCTGTTCATTGAATTACTCAATGTCGCTGAGAGTATTTTTCCCTCACTAACACCCGATACCCTTTTGGATAAAACTCCCTTGCTCAAGAGGGCAAATTGATTACAATTAAAAACTTAGAGAAGAAATTTGGAAAATTTCATGTGCTTAAGAATATTTCACTCATGGTTCAACCAGGAAAAATTACAGCTATAGTTGGACCAAATGGTTCAGGAAAAACCACAATCATTAAATCTATTTTAGGTTTAGTTAAGCCAGACAGCGGTGATATTTTAATTGATGATAAATCAATATTGGATAAATATCTATACAGAAAAAATATTGGATATATGCCGCAATCAGCAAGTTTTCCTGAAAATTTAACAGTACAGGAAGTAATAAAAATGATTGCTGATTTGCGAAATAACATAATAGATGTTGAATCGAACCTAATCGAAACATTAAACTTAATTCCTGAAATGAATAAGCAAATAAAAAATCTTTCAGGTGGAAACAAACAAAAATTGAGTGCTTACATCGCATTAATATTTAATCCTTCAATAATAATTCTGGATGAACCAACCGCTGGACTCGATCCTGTAGCAAGCAGCAATCTTAAGCTAAGAATTTCGGAAGAGCGCAGCAAAGGAAAAACAATAATTCTTACATCTCATATAATGAGCGAGATTGAAGAACTTGCAGATAACATTTTGTTCCTCATCGATGGAAAGATTGTATTCGATGGTGAAGTGAGAGATTTAATTGAATCAAGTGGTGAACATAAATTAGAAAAAGCAATTGCTAACATGATGACAGAAAACGCAAATGGGACTTATAACTAAAATTATTAAATTCGAACTGAGTAATACATTCAGAAGTAAGTGGATAATCGTTTATTCTGCTTTCTTTCTGCTGCTTACTTTTCTTTTGTTCAATTTTGAAGAAGATACCGACAAAGCAGCACTTAGTCTGATGAACATTGTTTTAATTGTAATACCTCTAGTAAGCATTATATTCGGAACGATGTACGTTTATAACTCATTAGATTACATTCAAATGGTTCTTTGTCAACCTATAAACAGGAAATCTTTATTTGTTGGATTATATCTTGGTAATTCTATTCCTTTAGCTTTAGGATTTTTATTCGGCACATTGCTTGGAACAATTCTGAGTGGATATTCTTTTATCGACAGTAAATCAATTTTGATTTTAATTGTAATAGGTCTTGGACTAACGTTTATTTTTACTTCAATTGCCTTTTGGATATCAATTAAGTTTTCCGATAAAGCAAGAGGACTTGGATTATCAATAATCATCTGGCTAATGCTTTCTGTTGTTTATGATGGTTTAGTTTTATTTGTAATCTATTATTTCAGAGAATATCCAATTGAAAATATTGTACTTGGGGTCAGTCTTTTAAATCCAATCGATTTGGCGAGAATATTTTTCATACTCGATTTCAATGTCTCAGCATTGATGGGCTACAC
>CALLZX010000425.1 GCA_937858935.1 uncultured Ignavibacteriales bacterium
AAAAGAATATGATTCTTGTGTTGTGATTATGCATATCAAAGGAAATCCAAAGACCATGCAGGATAATCCTGAATACAGTGATGTTGTAAAAGAAGTTTATGATTTTTTACTTGTACAGAGTATAAAATCAAAACAAAATGGCCTCGATAAAATTATTGTCGATCCCGGTATTGGTTTTGGAAAACGAATCGAAGATAATTTTAGCTTAATTAAAAATCTGGATTACTTTCAATCACTTGGATATCCGGTGATGGTTGGACTTTCAAAAAAATCTTTCATTGGCAGAACTTTAGATTTGGATATTAATCAAAGAGATGTTGGAACCGTAATTATGGAAACAATATCGATTTTAAAGACTGCAAGAATTATTCGCACACATAATGTAAAATATTGTAATCAAATAGTTAAATTAGCCTCACACATTCTTTAATACTTAATGATTGATCTTTTCAAAATAGGTTTTCTGACCATAACACTATCCGATGTAATTGATATTGCGATTGTCTCGTTTATCTTTTACAAACTTTATACTATTCTCCGCGGTACTGTAGCAGCGCAGATTTTTATCGGATTACTCGTTATTATTTTGGTTTCATTTATAGCTCAGATACTTAATTTTAGAGCTGTTAGTTGGTTATTAAGATTGATAACCGATATTTGGGTTATTGCATTTGTAATTCTGTTTCAACCAGAAATAAGAAGACTTTTAGTTTTATTGGCCCGTAATCCTTTCTTCAAGGTGTTTGCTAAATCAGAGTCTCATGAAGTTTCGGATGTCATTGCCGATGCATCATTTCAATTATCACAACATCAGCATGGTGCTTTGATAGTGCTAATTAAATCATCAGGCATAAGAGGATTTGCAGAAACCGGTGAAATATTAAATGCTCGATTAAGTGCCCCACTTTTAACATCTATTTTCTATCCAAGGTCTCCATTACACGATGGTGCTGTAATTGTTAATAAAAATTTTATTGAAGCTGCTAGATGCACACTCCCATTATCTCAACAAACATCTGTTAAAGGTGAAAGTTTAGGAATGCGGCATCGTGCTGGTTTAGGAATTTCTGAACAGGCGGATGTGATAAGCGTAATTGTATCGGAAGAAACCGGTAGTATTTCGATTGCTGATAATGGGGAACTCACAAAAGGACTTTCTAAAGATGCACTAAAAAGAAGACTTAACAAAGCATTAAAAGGACCTGAGAAAAAAGGATGGAAAGGTTTTATTGAACAGCTTAAATCAAGAAACTAAAGTTTGTGCAGTTATACCTTTTTATAATGAGAAAGATTTTTTATTTGATGTTGTTTCAGAAACATTAAATTTTGTTGATAAAATAATTGCTGTAAATGACGGCTCAACAGATGGTTCAGAAAAAACGATTAATAATATGGAGAGAGTGCAGGTAATTTCATTAAATCGGAATTATGGTAAAGGATATGCACTTCAAAAAGGATTTGATGAAAGCATTAAACAAAACTTCAATAATGTAATTACACTCGATGCTGATAAGCAGCATAATCCTGCATTCATTCCCGAATTTATCTCTGAACTTACTAATTTTAATATTTTAATTGGCAATAGACTTAATGATACTAAAAATATGCCGATACAAAGAATATTAAGTAATAAATTAACTTCATTGCTGCTTACAGTAAAAACCGGACAGAAGATATTAGATGGCCAGTGCGGTTATAGAAGTTATAGTATTGAAGTGCTGAAAAGAGTAAAATCATCCACAATAGGATTTGAAGCTGAAAGTGAAATGATTGTATATGCAGCCAGAGAAGGATTTAAGATTGGATTTGTTAATATTTCCACAATTTATGGAAATGAAAAAAGTAAAATGAATCCAATAAATGCAATAATTGGTTTTATTAAAATATTATTCAAGTAAAGATTATTATGAAAAGGAAATGGGAAATTGAAAAATTAAAAGACTCTAAACAGTTTAAAAAATCTGCAAACATTATTTTGCGAAACCGTATTGAGAGTTTGCTGTATTTTACAGACAAATACTTTCAGGACTTATCAGTTGAAAGTTTGCACGATGTTAGGATTGCTTTGAGAAGAGTCCGATATTCAATGGAATTATTTATCATTTGTTACGACAAGAAAATATTTCTCAAATTCTATAATAAAGTGCAATTACTTCAGGATCTTTCTGGAAATGTTAGAGATGTCGATATTTCGTTAGAAAACATTAACTCTTTAACAAGTCAAAATCACATCGGAATTGATGATGAAATGATTAAAAAAGCAAATGAAAGGAAGATTGTTCTAGAAGAAAAATTTAATTTAGAATTAATGAAATTTTCTTCTGGTAGAGTTCTTAGAGATTTCTTAAAACTTTTATCATAACAGAGGAGATTAAATTTTGAAACTAAGATATTTTGGTCACTCGGCTTTTCAAATAACAACGGGTAAGGGGATAAAAATTTTAATTGATCCTTTTCTTGATGATAATCCTGTAAGTCCAGTAAAATCAAAGGATATTAATGCTGAATTTATTATTCTAACACATGGACATGGAGATCATGTTGGTGATGGGCTGAAAATAGGTAAACGCTGTAATTCACTATTTATATGTGTAAATGAATTGGCAGAATGGGTTAAATCTAAAGGACTTAACGCACATAATATGCACATTGGAGGAGCACATAATTTTGATTTCGGCAGAGTGAAATTTACAATTGCACATCACGGTTCGCTTTCGCCTGATAATCAATACACAGGAGAAGCTTCAGGGGTTTTAGTTATGATCGAAGGAAAAACTATTTATCATACAGGCGATACAGGATTATTTTATGATATGAAATTAATTGGTGAGATGAATCCAATAGATTATATGCTGCTGCCAATTGGTGATAATTATACTATGGGAATTAAAGATGCTGTAAAAGCTGTTGAACTGGCGAATCCCAAGACGGCAATACCAATACATTATAATACTTTTCCTGTAATCAATTCTGATCCAAATGAATTTAAAACTCTTGTTGAGGCAAAAGGAATAAATGGCAAAGTTTTATCATTTGGTGAAGAGATAGAATTATAATTTTTACTGTTTATATATAACTTTCATTCATTTATCTTTGAACTCAATTTTTTAACAATTCTATTTAGATGGCAAAAATAATTTCAATAGCAAATCAGAAAGGTGGAGTGGGTAAAACCACAACAACCATTAATTTATCTTCTTTGCTGGCTGCTGCCGAAAAGCGTACATTATTAGTGGATATTGATCCCCAGGCAAATTCCTCTTCTGGATTAAGTGTAACAAATCAAATTCCCTCAGTTTATGAAGTTTTGGTTGGTACCAGAAATATAAATGAAGTTATAATTAATACATTTATGCCGTTTCTTGATATGCTTCCATCAAACATAAATCTTGTTGGAGCTGAAATAGAAATGGTTGATATGGAGAATCGTGAAACTCTTCTCCGAACAGCACTTGCAGAAATAAATGAAAAATATGATTATATACTAATCGATTGCCCGCCATCTTTAGGTTTGCTTACCCTTAATTCACTTACTGCTTCTAATTCAGTTCTTATTCCTGTTCAATGCGAGTACTTTGCATTAGAAGGTTTAGGACAATTATTAAACACTATCAACATCGTAAAAAAACATTTTAATAAAGAATTGGCTATTGAAGGAGTTTTATTAACTATGTTTGATACAAGATTAAGACTATCACATCAAGTTGCCGAAGAAGTTAGAAAGTATTTTGGAGATAAAGTATATAACACAGTTATAAACAGAAATGTAAGAATTTCAGAAGCACCAAGTTACGGTAAGCCAATTATTCTTTATGATGCTATCTCAAGTGGTGCACAAAATTATATGGCACTAGCGTCTGAATTACTGGAAAAGAATTCAGGTATTTTAAATAACCAATGATATGAGCAAAATGAAATCGAGTTTAGGACGAGGATTGGATGCCTTAATCAATCCAAACAGATTTAATGAAACTGAAGAACAAAAGAATCATGATTACTCCAACGTTAAATTTGATGATGGGAAACAGGTTGATATATTAGCTAAAATTGCAGTTGATTTTATCTCACCAAATCCATTTCAACCCAGATTAAATTTTGATCCAATTGCTCTTGATGAATTAAAGAAATCTATAATTGCAAATGGTTTGATTCAGCCCATTACAGTAAGAAGAATTGCAGGTAATCAGTATCAATTGGTATCCGGTGAAAGAAGATTACGTGCATATTCTGACATTGGTTACAAGGAAATTCCAGCTTATATAATTAAAGTAGATTCTGATGAAATAATGCTGGCTCTGGCATTGATTGAAAATATCCAAAGAGAGACGTTAAATCCTATTGAAGTGAGTAAAGCATATAAAAGATTAATGGATGAATGCCATTTAACGCAGGAACAGATTGCTGATAAGGTTGGGAAAGACAGAACTACTATTGCAAATTCTATAAGATTATTAAAGCTTCCGGATAAAATTCAGCAATGTCTTGTTGATGAAAGCATTTCTGCCGGTCATGCAAGGGCATTAATAAATCTGCCCGGTGAAGATATGCAGCTTTATGCACTGGAAAGAATTCTATTGGATAATTTATCCGTTAGAAAAGTTGAATATCTTACAAAAAAGCTTATTAGTGAAGGAATTCCAAGTAAAAAATCATTCAGCATAAAACAAAAGAAAACTATTAACTCAAACTTAAATGATGTTGAAGATAAGTTAAGAAAAATATTCGGGACTAAAGTTCTTTGCAAACAGGATAAAAGTGGAGGCGGTGAGATTATAATCGAATTTTTCTCCAACGATGAATTAGAAAGATTGTTTGAACTTTTTGAAATCATTGACAGCAAATACAATTAAGATATTTACGTTTATTTTTCTTCTTAATTTAAGTTTATTCTCACAGCAGGATACAACGGAGATTCAAGATACCACAACAATTAGCTCAGATGTTTTCGTAATGAAAAAGTCTCCATGGGGAGCTGTAGGAAGAAGTGCGATTCTGCCTGGTTGGGGACAGATATACAACGAATCTTACTGGAAAGCTCCTGTTATTTGGGGAGTAATGGGGTGGTTTGTTTACGCTTGGGTCGATAACAACAACAACTATAACGACTATAAAGACCTTTATTCTCAGACAGGTGAATCAAAGTATTTAGATTATCGTAATTTTTATAGAGATCAGCGAGACGAGTTTGCAATATATTTTGTACTAACATACTTTCTTAATCTTGTAGATGCATATGTAGATGCACATCTTTTTGATTTTAACGTAGGTGAGAATTATATGACTGGTACTAAAATGTTAAACATAAGAGTTAATTTTTAAGAATAGTCAAACTATGCTTTTTGAATATACAAAATGTAAAAAGTGCAATCACTTAAACCCAGCATATAAAAACATATGTTCAGAATGTAAATCCTACCTAAGAGAAAGAGTTGTAAACATAGACTTATGGAATACAATACAATTAATTATTGAAGATCCATATAAGGCTTTTAAACAGATAATATTTTCTGAACACAAGAATTTTACAGTCTTTATTACTTTTTTTATTGTCATTAAGAATCTGTTAATTTCACGATTTCTTTCGGTTCCTGAATTAGGTATCAACGGAGTTACGACATCATTATTTTTAAGTCTTGTCTTTATGATCTTTATAACCTTAATCCTAAGTTCCACATTCGTTTTAATTCAAAAGAGTTTATACACCAAAAAAGAAATAGTACTTAGGTTTAGAGATATTTATGCTGTCAATTCATATTCATTTATTCCTTACTTATTTGGTTTGGTTTTTATTTTCCCCGTTGAATTAGTTGTTCTTGGAGGAGATATATTTTCCAATAATCCATATTCTTTTGAGATAAAACCATTCATTTCGTATATCTTAATTGGTTTTGAACTGATTACAATTATTTGGTCTTTTTTTCTTATACAAAAAAGTATTATAGCAATCTCGGCAAACAGAATGTTTTCAATCATAATAACTTCAGCATATTTCATTTCCTGGTTGGCTGCATTATTCTTTTCCTCAAAAATAGTTTTCTCCATTTAAGCATATCTTTTATTACCTTTAATTAACTATCTTAATCCATTATTTCATCAAAAATAATTGGAATGTAAATGTCTATAAAAACGGATGTCTTAATTATTGGAAGTGGTATTGCCGGATTATTTGCTGCATTAAAAGTATCGGAATATGCAGATGTAATCCTTGTAACAAAGAAAAATAAAGCAGAATCAAATACCAACTATGCACAAGGTGGAATTGCTTCTGTGATTGATCCAAATGATTCTTTTGAAAAACATGTTGAAGATACTATAATCGCAGGTGCTGGTTTATGTGATAGAGAAGCGGTTGAATCTATGGTTAAGGAGGGACCTGAAAGAATTAAAGATTTGATTGATATAGGAACTATGTTTACTAGGAAAGGCAACGAATTTGATCTTGCAAAAGAGGGCGGACATTCTATGTCTAGAATATTGCATGCAAAAGATTTAACTGGGCAGGAGATTGAAAGAGCCTTAATTCACTCAGTGGAGCAAAAAGTAAATATAAAGATTTTTGAAAATGCTATTGCAATTGATCTTTTAACGGAGCATAATATACCTGGAAAATTAAAATCACTAAATGAAAATATGAACTGCTGGGGAGCATATATTTTAGATACTTCAAAAAATGAGGTTATCAAAATTATTGCAAAGGCAACGGTTTTAGCTACGGGCGGACTGGGTCAAGTTTATCTTCATACAACTAATCCGTTAATTGCTACAGGTGATGGTTTTGCAATGGCTTATCGTGCTGGAGTTGAGATAGGAAATATGGAGTTTATTCAATTTCATCCGACATCATTTTATAGTACTAAATCAATATATGATTTCGATGGACATTCATTTTTAATATCAGAAGCTGTAAGAGGGTTTGGCGGATTGCTTCGAACGAAAGATGGTGGTTTATTTATGCATAATTATGATGCAAGAAAAGAATTAGCGCCGAGAGATATAGTTGCCCGTGCAATTGATAATGAATTAAAAAAACGCGGAGAAGATTTTGTTTATCTGGATTTAACACATAAAAACTCTCAAGAAGTTATTGATCACTTTCCAAATATTTATCAGACATGTCTTAAAAATAATATTGATATTACAAAAGAATTTATCCCTGTTGTGCCGGCAGCACATTATGCCTGCGGAGGAATTGTAGTAGACCTAAATGGACAATCTTCATTAAGTGGTCTTTATGCAAGCGGAGAAGTAACAATGACAGGAGTTCATGGGGCAAACAGACTTGCAAGCAATTCATTATTAGAAGCTTTAGTTTATGCTTATAGATGTTCAAATTCGATAAAAGAATTTTTAAAATATTCAGAGATTTCAATACCCGAACTCTTAGATTGGGATGATTCGGGAGTGTTAACTTATGATGAGAAGGTGCTAATAACACATAGTATAAATGAGGTTAAACAGACAATGTGGGATTATGTTGGTATAGTCCGTTCTAATTTAAGATTAGAACGTGCCGAAAGAAGAATTCATAATATTTTTCGGGAAACCGAAGATCTTTATAAAAAGACTAATGTATTTCAGGAAATTCTGGAATTGAGAAATATAGTAACGTGCTCCCACACGATTATAAAATCTGCAAAGCTTAGAAAAGAAAGCAGAGGATTGCACTATACAATTGACTATCCAAACACGTTGCCTTCCGAAAAAATTCAAAATACTTTACTGAAGAATAAGAATATTTAGTATTATTATTAACATTAATTTCAAGACTATAAATTTAATATATCAATAAGTTAAGTTAATTATTAACTATTTTTAATAATATAAGCTAATCTTGTCTCATTTATATTTCTAGTTCACAACCTTTTGCAATCAGTTTAATTATTTTATTTAACAAACAGGGGAGTGAATAAAATTAGGTGCTCCCAAATTTTAGGTCACATTCAAAAATGCCTTCCTTTATAATAATAAAATAACACAACTTTTGTTGACATATTTCAAATTTATCAAACAAACCAATTTCTCACTACATTTATCGACTTTTTTATTTATTTTCGGTGCAACTTAATGAGTAAATTATGAAAAATATTTCAACAATCTCCAAAGTCTTTGCAGTTCTTTCATTAATTGCGGCAGCTATATGGGTTGGTTCATATTTATCCAGATTATTTTTAGTTTATCAGTTATTTGAAGGACCTGATTTAATTCTTAAGAGTTACATTACAAATGAAAATGTTAACGGTATTTTATTCTCAATATTACCTTCCTTCGTTGTGCACTTTATTGCTTTCATTGTGATGTTTCTTTCCACTATCATTTTTTATCTTACTTCTAAAATTAATCTAAGATACAACGGATGGCTATTTATAATACTTATAGCAATCATTATAACCACACCGTTTGAAATTTATTTAATGTTGATAGATTACAAAATAATTATGATGTTGAACAACGGTTCTTTTGATTCCAACACAGTTATCAGTTTGCTGAGGGATAGAATAAAAGATCTTAGCAGTTATTCTATTGTGGCAATATTAACATATCTTTCATTTTATTATTTTATAGTTTTTCAACCCCTAACAAAAAAAGATTAGCCTAATAAAAGATGAAATTAAAAGAAAAAGAGTTTGAAGAAATAATTCAGGATTTAAGATCAGTTGCAAGCCAACTAGGTGCATCTGTTAGATTTGAGAAAGGTGATTTTAAGGGTGGTTATTGTTTACTAAAAGAGAGTAAAGTTATTGTTATTAACAAAAATGCTAACCTTCAACGTAAAGCTATGATTCTATCTGTTGCGTTAAAAGAACTTGGTGTTGATGAAATTTATCTTAATCCTAAGCTGCGTGAGCTTATTGAAGAGATGGGAGATCTTAAATGAAAATTCTTGTAATCAACGGACCAAATTTAAATATGCTCTCAAAAAGGGATGAAACTAAATATTCTTCGCTAAATATTGAACAGATCATTGATCTTCTTAAAAAGGAATTTCCAGAAATAGCATTTTCATCTTTCCAATCCAATTTGGAAGGTGAACTTGTTTCTGCAATTCATTCAGCTGATGAAAATTATGACGGCATTATTGTTAATCCCGGCGGATATTCGCATACATCAGTAGCAATACTTGATGCACTTGAAATATGTAAGATACCAAAGATAGAAGTTCATTTATCTAACCTCGCCAACAGAGAAGAATACAGGCAAAATCTGCTAACTGCAAAAAATACAAATGGTTATATCTCCGGCTTCAAAGAAAACAGTTACCTTGCGGCAGTTTACTTGCTTATTAGAATAATAAAATAGTATTTAATAGTATCCTGTTTCTATTAAATCAATTTATGCTACGATAGATGATATTCACTTTATGTATATACGTTAGTAAGATTCACTAATATTAAAATTAAATAAGATCATAAAGTTGATATTAATAAGAGGATTAGTTATTTTCGATTAAACAATTTTAAGAAGCCTATGAAGGATTTGTCAATAAAAAAACTTTACTACTCTATTAGTGAAGTAAGTAAGATAACTAATATTGAACAATATGTTCTTAGATACTGGGAAACTGAATTTGAACAGTTAAAACCACAAAAGAACAGAGCTGGGAATAGAATCTATACAAATAAAGATATACAGCTCATACTTCATATTAAGACTTTGTTAAGAGAGCGAAAGTACACAATTGAAGGCGCAAAAAAGATAATGGAAAACTATGCACCCGAAAAAGTACTTCAAACTGGTGAACAAGAAAGCGAACCAGTAACTGTGGATGAACCTCAGTCAGTTAGAAGAGATAAAACAGGCTTACAAAAGGATCTTGAAGAAATTAAAAGTTTATTAGAGTTATTAGTATCTAAATTATAAAATTCGGAACGTGGCGCAGTCCGGTAGCGTACTTGAATGGGGTTCAAGGGGTCGCGGGTTCAAATCCCGCCGTTCCGACAATGAATTTAAATTTAGATGTATAGCCTATCCTGATGGTAGCCCACTAGTAGCTTTTAAATTTCTACACTCCAAATTAAACATCTTCAAATATCCAATCATATAATATTATAATTATATCCTAAATAAGATTAATCTTATTAAATATAATAAGTTTAACCATTCACCTAACTCACAAAATAGAATATATTTCAAAATTATTCATTAAAAATAGATTTAATTCTGTTTATTAACTTTTTACCACAATTCTACGATAATAGTATTAAAAACAAAAATTTAATATGAAAAATTCAACTATAATCGTAATTATGATAGTAAGTTCAATTCAATTCATTGGGTGCTCAACAATATTTAATACCACAACTCAGGAAGTTGAATTAAATTCAAATCCGCCAAATGCTAAAATTTATGTGGACGGGAAAATATTTGGTACGACTCCGCAAGTAATTAATATTAAAAGAGGTGTTGACCATTCGGTAAAATTTGAATTGGATGGATTTGAAACCTACGAAACTCAAATAACCAGACAAATGTCCAACTGGTTTTGGATTAATGCCTTAAACGGCTTTATTCCAGGAATGTCGGTGGATTTACTTACAGGCGGAATGTACAGCCTTTT
The DNA here is from genome assembly GCA_937858935.1 of uncultured Ignavibacteriales bacterium. GTDB lineage: Bacteria > Bacteroidota > Ignavibacteria > Ignavibacteriales > Ignavibacteriaceae > IGN3. The sequence goes on from CALLZX010000425.1 coordinate 10,556, forward strand.
CCCCGATGAGATGAATGCGGAGTTAAGTCCTGCAAAAATAGAAACAAAAACGAAGAAAAAATAAACTGATCGAACCGAAAAATTAATATGGAAATAGTAACCTGGTCTAAAAGTTATGAAACAGGACATCCGGTGGTTGATGGACAGCACCGTAATTTGTTTAAGTTGATAAATAATCTGAATCTGGAATTAGCAGATAAAGAATCGAATCAGGCTTTTTCAGATGCTATAGAAATACTATCTGCTTATGTTGAAACTCATTTTAAAACTGAAGAAGATTTAATGAAATCCATATCTTACCCTGATTTTGAAAATCATAGGCAGGAACACGATAATTTAAAAAAACAATCAGAAAAATTAATTAAGCTTTTCCGTTTAGGCAAAGTTGATTTAACTGCAACAATATCTAAATTTTTATCAGATTGGTTGAAAAATCACATACAAGAAATAGATAAAAAGATGATTGATTGGTTGAAAGGGCAAGAAGGAGGAAATTAAATACAAATAATATTATTTGTAAAAACTAAATTACATTTCAATCCAAATCAAAATCTAATATTTTCCGTCCAAGAACTTCATTCTATAAATATTTTAATTAACTGCAAAGTTCTCTTAAAATTATTTGATACTTTATTTTAAGTGTATTGTATATTTGAGTCATAGTTTTTAAAATAAATTGCAGGAGAGATTAAATGATTTCGAAGATATTTAAAAAATCGTACTTACTTTTAACATTATTTAGTTTTATTACAATAAATGCTCAAACTGATTTTAAACTTGATTACGAAAAATACACTTTAGAAAATGGACTTCAGGTAATTCTACACAAGGATAAATCTGATCCAATTGCTGCAGTTGCAATACAATTCCATGTCGGTTCTAATAGAGAAACACCCGGTAAAACCGGATTTGCACATTTATTTGAACATATCATGTTCCAGGAATCACAACACGTTCCTCAGGATCAGTTTTTTAAGCTTATACAAGGTAATGGCGGCACTTTAAATGGTGGTACCTGGCAAGACGGCACAATGTATTTTGAAATTGTACCAAACAGCGCTCTTGAGTTAGCTTTATGGCTTGAATCAGATAGAATGGGATATATGCTTCCTACGGTTACTTATGATGCATTCTTAAATCAGCAGCAAGTTGTACAGAATGAAAAAAGACAGAACTATGATAATCAGCCGTACGGGCAATCAAGTTACATTATCGGAAAATTACTTTATCCTGAAGGTCATCCATATAACTGGACAACGATTGGTGCACTTGAAGATTTGCAAAATGCTACTCTAAAAGATGTTCACGATTTTTATACGAAATGGTATGGACCAAATAATGCAACACTTGTAGTTGCCGGAGATTTTGATGTTGATCAAACAAAAGAATGGATTGAAAAATACTTTGGCGAAATAAAATCATCCGCACCAGTTGCACCTTTAAAACCACAGCTTGTCACATTGGATTCTTGGAAGCGGGCTTCTTATGAAGATAATTTTGCACAGTCTCCGGAGCTAACTATGCTTTTTCCAACAGTTGAACAGTTTACAAACGATAGTTATGCTTTAGATGTTTTATCAGATCTAATAGGAAGAGGAAAAAAATCTCCTCTTTATAAAATAGTTGTTGAAGAAAAAAAACTTGCTCCAACTGTAATGACATTTAATAACAGCAGTGAAGTTGCGGGTGATTTCAGGATACGAATAAGAACTTTTCCAGATAAGAATTTAACTGAAGTAGAAAGCGCTATTAAAGAAGCATTTTCCAGATTTGAAAAAGATGGATTTACTGAAAAAGATCTAGCCAGAACAAAAGCAGGCATCGAAACAAATTTCTACAATGGAATTTCAAGTGTTCTTGGTAAAGCACGCCAGCTTGGCAACTATAATGTATTTACAGGTTCACCAGATTATCTTAATACGGATTTAAATAAAAGTATAGCCGTTACCTCAGAGGATGTTTGGCGCGTTTATAACAGGTACATTAAGAATCAGAAATATGTTTTACTAAGCTTTGTTCCAAAAGGTAAATTAGAATTGGCAGCAGAAAATTCAACCCCGTTTATTGTAGAAGGAGACAACATCAAATCCTATACGGAAGAAGAAAAAATAAAAATAAAAAATAATTCTGAAAATTTAGTTAAAGTTGAGAAATTAGAATCAAAATTTGATCGTTCTAAAATTCCAATGAACGGTCCAGATCCGTTATTAAAAGAACAAATAATATGGGACAATGAATTATCAAATGGTATTAAAATTCTTGGGATTGAGCAGAATGAGTTACCTTTAATTGATTTTCAAATCACAATTAAAGGCGGTTTGCTTTTAGATGATATTAACAAGGTTGGTTCTGCAAATCTTGTAAGCAGAATGCTTATGCAAGGAACGAAAAATAAAACTCCTTTAGAGCTAGAACAGGCAATTGAGGATCTTGGTTCTAACATTTCAGTAGTTACCTCAGATGATGCAATTATTGTTCGTGGAAATTGTCTTTCTACAAAATTTGAAGAAACAGTAAATCTGATCAAGGAAATAATGTTTGAGCCGAGATGGGATGTTAAAGAATTTGACCGATTAAAAAATGAAACGATTGAATCGATAAAAAGAAGTAAAACTTCTGCAAGTTCTACAGCATCATTAGTATTTTCTAAACTTATTTATGGTAATGAGAATATTGTTTCAAAAAGCACAGCAGGCACAGAAGAATCAGTTTCTGCATTGACTTTAGATGATCTGAAAAGTTATTATGTTAAGAGTTTTTCTCCTCAAAATGCAAACATTACAATTGCAGGTGATATTAGTGAAGATGATGCAATTGATGTATTTACAGGTTTTGAGACAATATGGAAAAAGACTGATGTAACTGTATATGTACCAAAATCATTTAAAACTTTAGAATCATCAGTTGTTTATTTTATTGATTTTCCAGGAGCTAAACAATCTGAAATTAGAATAGGAAACATTGGATTAGCCTATACACATCCGGATTATTTTAAAGCTACAGTAATGAACTATAAACTTGGCGGTAGTTTTAATGGAATAGTAAATTTAATCTTGAGAGAAGAAAAAGGATATACTTACGGTGCAAGAACCAGTTTTACAGGATCTGAATTTCCTGGTTATTTTATCGCATCTGCAGGTGTTCAATCTAATGCAACGTATGAATCTGTTGGAATATTTAAAGATGAGATGATAAAATATAGAAACGGTATTTCTTCAGAGGACATGAAGTTTACGAAAGATGCATTAATTAAATCTAATGCTCTAAGATTTGAAACTATTGGTGCATTAAGAGGAATGTTAGGGCAAATTGCTAAATATGATTTACCTTATGATTATGTGAAAGATCAGGAAAAGCAAATATCTGACATGACTTTGGAGGAACTTAAAGATCTTGCTCAAGAATATATTCATCCGGATAAAATGGTTTATTTAATCGCTGGTGATAAAGCAACGCAATTGGATAAATTAAAAGAATTAGGTTTTGGTGATCCAATTTTACTTGATAAAGAAGGAAATATAATTAAGAATTGATTTGAAACTTTTTACAGTGTACAAACATCAAATCAATAAGTGTTAAAGATTATTACTAAGTAATTATATTGTAAAAGGAAATAGAATAAAAATGAATTTCATTAGTAAAAAGATATTTGAGCTATCAATAATTATTTTTCTGATAATGGGTTTACAATCATTCGCTCAAAATCAGGATGTAGTTGATATTTCTGTAGTTGAGAAATCATTAAAGATTGTTCAAGGTGAACAATTTTCAATTACTTTATCAATAACTGTAATGCCAACATGGCATATTAATTCAAATAGACCAAACGATGATTTTTTGATCCCAAGTGAAATTACAGCTAAAGGAAATGGAATAAAATTAATTGGTGTAAAATATCCAAAGGCGCACGAATTAAAACTATCATTTTCTGAAGAACTTGTTTCGGTTTATGAAGCAACTTCAAATGCAAAGCTTACTTTTAAGGTGGGTCCCGATGCGCCTGCAGGCAAGCAAAAAGTCCTAATAACATTGGATTATCAAGCTTGTAACGATGTTTCATGTATGCCCCCAAATGCAATTTCAACAGAATATGAGATAGAAGTAATAAAAAAAGAAGGCGAAGATAATTCACAATCAGAGATACTTCCTCAATTAGACACTAATAATATTAATTTAGATTCTGATGAGTTGGCTAAACAAAATCCTAAAACTGATGATGTTAAGAAAGAATTATCTAAAGTTGAAAAAAGCGAAGAAAGTTCTATTGCATCAACATTAGAGAACAGCGGATTGTTTTTAAGTTTGATTTTCATTTTCCTTGCAGGCCTGGCCCTTAATCTTACTCCTTGTGTTTATCCATTGATACCTATTACAATCGGTTACTTTGGTGGTCAATCAGAAGGGAAGACCAGCAGGTTAGTAATGCTTGGATTACTTTACATGCTTGGGATGGCATTGACGTATTCGGTGGTTGGCGTTGTTACTTCGCTAAGTGGTGCTGTATTCGGTAGTCTTCTTCAAAATCCTATTGTAATAATTATAATCGCTCTTCTATTTTTTGCTTTAGCACTTAGTCAGTTTGGCGTTTATGAATTTAAACTTCCAGACTCCTGGGTAATGAAAGCTGGCGGGGCAAAAGGCGGTGCCTTTGGTGCTTTCTTTATGGGTTTAACAATGGGAATTGTTGCTGCACCTTGTATTGGACCGTTTGTACTTGGACTCGTTACCTACGTTGCAGCAAAAGGTGACCCACTTTATGGATTCCTTATGTTCTTTGTACTTGCTCTAGGCTTAGGATTTCCTTATTTATTGCTTGCAATCTTTTCAGGTAAAATAAAAAATTTACCACGTGCCGGTTTATGGATGGAAGGGGTAAAACATATTTTTGGTTTTTTGCTAATAGGAATGGCATTTTATTTTTTAGACCCAATTTTGCCAAAAGCAATACAGGGTTATTCACTTCCTATCTTTGGAATAATTACTGCAATTATTTTACTTTTTGTTGATAAAACTGCTAATAATGCAAAAGGATTCAGGACATTTAAAATCATATTTTCAGTTTTAGTGCTGGCCGTTTCGATTTACGCTTTGATCCCAAAAGAACAACTTGAACCTGAATGGAAAAAATTCAGTACAGAAAATTATGAAGCATCCCTTAAGAATAATGAACGAATGGTGATAGATTTTTATGCGGATTGGTGTATTCCTTGTAAGGAATTAGATGCACTAACTTTTTCTGATCAACGGGTATTAAATGAATTTGAACGTTTTACAGTTTATAAAGTTGATATGACTAAAAACAATGAAGTGAATGAGCAGCTTAGAAAAAGATTTAATGTAATTGGTATGCCTACTGTTTTGATTATTGATTCAAAAGGAAGTGAGATAAAACGATTAACAGGATTTGTTAATGCTGATGAGTTTTTGTCATTCATTAACATGGTTGATTAGAATTATCAAAGTCTTATCAGAATTTATTTATTTTTAAGGGAGTATAGACTCCCTTATTTTTTACTTTTTCCAATATCCATTTGTCTAATGGGTGATAGTTACACTATTTCGTGCTCAATTTAACATTAAAAAATATATTTATTTTAATTAGATTTGATGCAACCAATTCACTCAAATAAAACAGTCTGTGAACAGAAATACAATAGTTAAAATATCAGTTGCTTTACTTACTACAGCCATTCTTTTTACATTTCGAGTAATTCCAAATACGTTTGATTCCTTTTTAATTTCTTCATTTAATCTGATTTCAGGTGAAAAAGTACCTGATTCTTCTATAGTCATTATCCACATTACTTCAGAAGACATTGAGCAACTAGGTCCGTGGCCATTAAAGAGAAGTTATTATGCTTTGTTATTAAATAATCTTTCGTCCTATCAGGTAAAGAAAATAGGACTTGAAATATTTTTAAGTGCAAAGTTTGTTTCACAAGCTGTTTATGATAATGTACTTCAGAGAGAAATCAGCAGAGCAAATAATGTTGTTCTTAGTTCGCTTGCAGGAAGTTTAGAAGAAATTAACGATCATTTTATTACAGACTCATTAAGTTATCCAAGTCCAAAACTAATTAATGATCAGATTCCAACGGGGCATATTAATATTATCCACAACAATGGCATTGAGATACCTTTACAAATTTCGAATCGATCTATAAATGAATCTGCATTTAGTTTAAGCCTAGCGGGTATACACAATAGTTATCCTAAAAAGATTAAAATTAATTTCGTTTCAGGATGGAAGAAGTTTAAGAATTATTCTCTTGTGGATTATTTTCAATTAGTACAAGAAAATGAACGTGAACTTCTGCAATTAAAGAACAAAATCATTTTAGTCGGAATAAGTGATCCTCAATTATCATCTGTGTTTAAAACAGAATTTGATGAAAAATTACCGGGAGTTGCATTACATGCTTTTGCGTTAGACAATCTATTAAATGATAGATTTATTAACGACTCCTATTACAACTTATCAATTTATGCGTTTCTATTATTTATCATTCTTTTAATAATATTTCTAAAGAAACAAAAGCGGATTCTTATTTTATATCCTATAATATTTTCAGTCTCACTGTTAGTCTATTTCTTAATTTATAGACTATGGTTTTTAGAATTAGCTTTCTCATTTTTGTTAATTCCCTTGACATTAATGTTTATTGCCAATATATCTTTCATACTTATTGATAAGAGAAACCAATTAACAGGATATTATAATGAATCAGAGTTATTCAAAAAACTTTTATCTGAAAAGGAAAAAGAACTTACCCGTATACAGAATGTTCTTAATCAATCATCAACGCAAAACACTGGACAATTATTGGAAAAAATTGAAGTGTTAAAAGATGACATTGAAAAATTAAGAGAGAATGAAAATGATCAGATACCAGCAGAAGTTAGTGACGCAGTAGTTGAACAGAATTTCTCAGGCTTAGTATTTAAATCTGCGGGAATGAAAAATGTTGTGGAATTGATAAATAAATCTGCTCCTACAGATGCTTCAATAATGATAACAGGTGAAAGCGGTACAGGAAAAGAGCTAGTTGCAAAAGCAATTCATTCCCTTAGTAATAGGAATGATAAAAAGTTTGTTGCCGTTAATTGTGCTGCTCTTACAGAATCACTTCTTGAAAGCGAATTATTCGGACATGTGAAAGGTGCATTTACAGGAGCCATTATTGATAAGATTGGAAAGTTTGAAGCAGCAGATAAAGGAACTATATTTTTAGATGAAATTGGTGAAACAACGGAGAATTTTCAGGTAAAACTTTTGCGCGTGATTCAATCTGGTGAGTATGATAAAGTTGGTTCAGTAAATACATCATTTACTGATGTACGGGTTATTTCTGCTACCAATAAAGAGCTTAAAGTGCTTATTAAGGAAAAGAAATTTAGAGAAGATCTTTTTTATAGATTAAATGTGATCAATATTAACATTCCATCATTGCGTGAAAGAAAAGAAGATATTGAACCAATCGCAAGATATTTTTGCGAAGTTGATGATAAAAAATACCATCTCTCACTGGCAGCTCTAAAATCTTTGAATGATTACGATTGGCCAGGTAATGTTAGAGAACTGGAATCAGTTATCCGAAGAGCAAAAGTATTTTGTGAAGCGGGGAATAGAAGTTTAATTCAATTAAATGATTTACCCGATGAAATTGTAAAAAGTGTAAAACTTAATTTTGAGGATTTAGTCATTGAATCCCTACGAAACAAGAAGTTCACACATTCCTCTATAAATGAAACTGCAAGAGAACTCGGTAATGTGAGCCGAACTCTTGTTGCAGAAAACCTTAGAGGACTATCGTTAAAAATATTAGTTGAAAATAATTTTGATGAAATGAAATCGATTATTACCATTTCTAAAGATGAGAATGATGAAGTATTAACAAGAGTAAAATCAAAATTGGATACCTGGCTGGTAAATATTCAAAAAGACGTTGAGTTGAATAAATCTTTATCATTCAACGAAATAAAACTAAAACTTAATTCTAAGTATAAAAACCTTCCACAAAAATATCATACCTATCTCGATGAAGTGATTAGACATATTATTAATAAGAATTAAGACTATTTGTTAATCAGTTTTTTATTTATTTGTTCAAGTTTTTCGTTAACGTGACTTTTCTGTTCACTTTTAAGTTCAAGTAATTTAATCTCAGTGTACTCATCATAAGATTCCTCATAAAGTCCGCTGCCAAATAAAAGATCTGCAAAATATATTCTGCTAACTGCATCTTTTTTTGTATCAGGATATTTTCGATATACTTCTTTTGAAGCAACAATCGCTGACTCTTTCATACCATTTTCAGCTAACTGTTTAGCGCCATTTAGCCGCTTCATTCCAAAATCATTGGAGTTTAAAGTTGAAAGAGTTTCCTTCGAAATCTTATCTCCATAAACACCAGTATTATCAGATTTTTCATTTCCTTTTTTTCTTGGAGTGTTCATTACATTTTCCATAGCCAACGCAAGTATTAATTCATCCAAAGTCATATTTTTTATATTTGCCACAGTAATTGCTGATGATTCTTTTAATGTAAATGATAAATCATTACCCTTAATTAAAACTGAAGAATTTTTATCAGTACTAACAACATCATTTTCATTTAAGATCATTTTAGATTTGACTTGCTGCCAAGTGTTGCTGTTACTCGATAACATTTTAACATTCCCATTAAGTTTCTCAACTTGAAATGTTTGAGAGTGAATAACAGAAACTGAGAATAACAGAACTAATATATACTTTTTCATTTTCTTACCTTTAACGGTTAATAAACATCTATAATTTGCACATCGCCTTTAACTAAACCAAAGTTGTTAATTGCTTCAGTTTGGAATTTGTCCGAGGCAATCGCCCAAGCACTTTCAAAATCTGATAGGGAAGTGGTTTCAACGGGAATCCATACTTCATCATTGCCGGATTCATTTTTTCTAATAAAATACTTTGTGTCATTTTCAGAAATTAATTCTGCCTGCTGTGGTGAAAGTTTAGTATTAAATATAATGTTGACATGCCTTAAGACATCATTTGATTTATAATCAACTAAAGCTGTTTCAATACCAATACTTTCAAGAAATGAACTATAACAAACGCTAAGATCATCGCAATCACCACCTTTTAATTCAAGTGTTTGGCTGGGATATTGAACATACTCAGCAGAAGCTCTTGGATCAGAAGTATATGTTAGATTTTCAATGAATGAATTGAATATAATTCTGGCTTTATAAAAATCGGATATAACATTTGCAAGTGTATCTATTTCCGATTTATGTTTAGCTAATATCGCTTTTGAATACTTAACTGAAAAATCCATATAACGTTGAATGAAATATCTCAAATTCTTAACATTTCCATCCCATGCATTTATTCCATTAATAAGCAAAGCCTTTTGATATTCATCATCAAAATCATCATTCACAGTAAGTAAATAAAAGTTTGCGTATGTAATTTCCGGATTTACGCCAGTGTAGGATTCTGAAATAACAGCATAATAATTTACTTCACTTGTGTCATAAGGAAGAATTGAGATTATAGGAGATTGAAGTTTTTCTTCACTAATTCGATTAATTACCATAACAGGCTTAACATCTATTCGTTCATTTGTAAGATTTACAACTTTGGCAGTTGCTATAGGATTATCAAGGTACTTATCATTTAAAGCAGGATAAATATTTTGATTTATTTCTACACCCAGAAACTTTACACGCTGGTCAACAAGTGTATTTAATTTAAAATTTGTAGTTAAAAGAAGTTTATCATAACTGTATTTATTGTTTATAATATTTGAAATACCATTCTCCTTAAATTCAGAATAACTTCCAGAGTTATTTCTATCACTAAAATATTTTATATAAGTAAGCGAAAGATCTAAATATTTTGATGTGAATACTGCTGCCGGAATTATTCCTGCTATAAATGGCTCTTGTTCTTTATCGTGAAAAGCTGAAACTGAAAATCCAATTTTATTTTTATTAAAATCAACCAAATAGGACATACCGCCTAAAAAAGAATTATTAGTTTCTAAGCTGAGATGTAAGTTCAAATCATTAACTGGCGAATAATTGATTCCTGCAAAAACGGCTTTCTCAGTTCTAATTTCGAAATCACTATTTTCTTCGTTGGTAATTTCGCTGCCAAAAGTTAATAGATTAATCGAACCGAAATTAAAAGTCAATGTTTCTGATGTTTTCCAAACAAAGCCAATATCAGTTTTCCATATGTCAGAATTATCTAATTCTGTTTCCCTAACAAAATAAATCGTATCAGAAAATATTGCAGTTACATTTTCGTTTGTAAAATCCTGTTTGAAATATCTCAAATTTAGTCCAAGGCTAAATTCTTTATTCACACTGTAAGAATAACCCAAACCGAATAGCTCTTTATATTGAAACTTTGATTCCAGTGTTATTGGCTCAGTATTGTTATATGGAATTGCTTCACCAGATTTGAATATAAATTCTTTTTGATATCCGGGTGTATACCGAAGAGATATAAAATGTGAACCAAATGTTTTTGCTGCAGTTACCTGGTATAAATTACTTGAAACTGATGACGCGAACTCACCACCATAAGTGAAGGAAAAACCCCAATCTTTTATAACAGAATAATTTGAGATGTTGTATTCAAATGAATTCAATGATGTAAAAGATTCACTTGAAATTCCATACACACCGTTAAGCCCAAAAGATGTTTGGCCTGATCCAGAAACAATTGAAAGCATAACCAAACCTGTGATAAAAATTATTCTCAAGGAATGTCTACAATAATTGTGTGAATGCTTTGTGAACTAACATAAAGTTCAGTATTCTGAACTTGTACTAACTTATCGTACTTTCTAACAAAGGTAAGTGATATTTTATTAAACCTATCACGTGGAATATTTTTTAAAATTGAATTTGGAATTATAAGTGTTCCATCATCTTTTGTTTTAATCCTAAAAAAAGGGACTACCTGTTGATTAGAATTTTTAACTCCGCCTAGAATAATTGAAAAATTATTTACGTACTCAGCATTCCATAATAGTTCAGCATTAAATTTATTCTGATTATTCAATTTAACCAGTCTAACACTGCCAGTTAATTCTTTGGGCGTTGCTATATCAAAACCTGATGGTTGACCAATAAATGGATCATAAGTGAAAGAAATTGTTGAATTATATGGATAAATAAACGGATCATTAAATGATCTGCCATTTACATTAAACAATTCATATTTTTTTCCTAAAACGGTATCAATCAAAACTCCTTCTTCTCTGTAACGAACACGATAATTAGTTATTCTAGCTGTAACATCGTTAAACTTTATTATTCCAGGTACTATTGTGTTGTATCCAAGAATAATTCCTCTTGGTGACTTAAAGGGTTTTGTTTTATCAAACAATAGTGTTTGAGCGCTTGAGATATTATCTGTGTGACCATTTCGAGTTAGTTTGATTCCACTTAAAGAAACGATACTCGCATAATTCCTCAAATCTTCTGTAACTCCGCTAGTATCAAATCCATTTGAGTAAAATTCATTATCAATTTCTTTGCTAATTATTTCTACATCCAAATTTTCGGATTCATTTGGATCATTTATCAGTTCTGTGGGTCCAGGTTTATCACATCCAGGATAAATAAATGTGAATACGACTAATATGTAAAAAATATATTTTCTCATCTTTTTGAACTTACTATTACTTGTTAGCTTTTTCAATTAAAATATTCTTAATCTTAATTTACAAAAACATAAACAAACCCAATTTCTGTAAGAAATTGGGTTTGTAAATCAGATCAACAAAGTTTTATGGTCTTACAAAGTAGGGAACACCCCAAGATTCCATTTCAACCGGAGTTGAGTCATCGTATACAACCTGTTTAGGCATTGCATTTATAATTGCGTGAAAGAATCCGGGAAACTGATGTGCAACAAAAGTCTGCTCATATACTTTTTCATAAATGTTACCATTAGCATTTGAAGAAATCAAATCAAATTTTCTTTTAAATCTGTGCATTCCAAATCTATCAGCTCCAAATGTTAGTGTAACAAAATCTGTATCTGCATAGGCACTGTTCAATTCAACTCTCAAAAGTACCTCACCTCCTTGATTAATTACAGGAACATGATGCCATCTCCACCACTGACCCCAATTTCTTACAAGGTAATAGTCATTAGGTGAATTTATGACAAGAGTATCTCCATTGGGTAAAAATGCAGTGAATTTGTTTATATCAATATTTGGATTTAGTGTTCCGCCTTCTGGTAATGATATCGCAGCAATTTTCCAGTTTCTTTCAGGAAACTTTGTATTTGCTATCTTTACAAAAACAACATTTCTTGTAACCACTGATGTAAAAACTTTTTTAATTAATGTATCAGGATTTGTTGCATTTGGATCATACGATCCTTTAATAGATAATACACCTTCAAAAGTTTTCGTAACTAATCCGTAAGCTGTATCACCATCAAATGTTACAGAAATGGTCCTATTAACCAATCTCATTTTATGACCAACTCTGAAGGGATAAATCTCAGTATTTACTTTATAAAGATCCATATCACCGCCTTCATCATAATTCGGTTCGAAAGACATAAGTACTGAATCTTCATCTGCGAGTTTTTGAAGAGCTTGCTGATCCGTTGTAATTTCGTCAGTCGATTGAACTGTCATATCGTCCTGACAGCCGACGAAAAAAGACATTATTACCAAAAGCAGCATAGGAAAAAAGTTTTTCTTCACGAATTCTGATGTTTTCATTTTTGAGCTCCTATTATTTTGTGAAATTTATTATGAACTTTTAGGAAGTATTAACGAAGAATTGTGCCAGCTGTTATTTTAATGATATCTTTAGATTTTGGATGAAAATTAAATTTTTCATGCAGTTTACACTGCATGGAAATCAAGCTAATTTGCATGGAAAATCTATTTCAGGCAGATTGGCTATTTTTCAAGAAGCGTTGAGCAAAAATTAATTAGGAGATATAACTTACTTAATAAATATTATCAGGATAAACTATTTTTCAAACTTTCTAATTCCTCCCAACGATTATAGAGTTTTTTGACTTTATCTTTTGCATTTTCGAGTTTAGTATTTAATTCGTTGGTTTGAGCAGCGTATTTTCCAAAAAAATCGGGTGAACTGTATATTTTTTCAATTTCTTCTATTTCAGATTCAGCCTGAACAATCTTTCCTTCAATTTGATCGAGTTCCAACGAATCTTTATAACTAAGCTTCTTCTGTTTATTTCTGATTCTGGAATCTTCAGTAATTTCTTTTGTTTTAAATTCCTTTAAGCTCTGTTCTCGTTTTTTCTTCTTTTCGATATAAAAGTCATATCCGCCTTCACTGTAAAAGATTTCTTCATTGCCTTCCAATGCTAAGATTCCATCACAAATGCGATTGAGAAAATATCTATCGTGACTTACTACCACCACACAACCATCAAATGCTAAAAGAGCTTCTTCAAGTATTCTCAGTGTTGGTAAGTCAAGATCATTTGTTGGTTCATCCAGCATAAGAAAGTTACCACCATTGCACAATATCTTTGCAAGAGTTAATCGGCTTTTTTCACCACCAGATAATCTTCCCACAAGAGTATTAATTCTATCATCGGTAAAAAGAAATCTTCGTAAATAGGTCCAGATACTTAGCTGCTGTTTACCAAACCTGACTGTTTCACTTCCATCACCAATAGCTTTTATAACTGTATCATCATCATTTAATAATAATCTGGCCTGATCCACATAATTAAACTGTGTAGTTTCTCCAACTTCCATTTTGCCCATAGTTGGAGGAATTGAACCAAGAATCATTTTAAGCAAAGTAGTTTTACCAATACCATTCTGGCCAACCACTCCTATTTTTCTTCCCGGCTCAAAGATAAAATTAAAATTCTTGAATAAGAGTCTTTCACCGAGTTTTACTCCAACATCTTTAAACTCTAAAACTTTTTTACCAAGTCTATCTGCAGGAGGAATAATCAACTCAACATCGAGCTCAACTTCATAATCAATTTGCGAAGCAATTTCCTGATAAGTATCAAGCCGACTTTTAGCTTTAGTTCTTCTTGCTTTTGGTCCGCGTCTTACCCATTCAAGTTCACGTCTCAAGAACATCTGTCTTTTACGCTCTTCAACTTCTTTAATTGCTTGCCGTTCTGATTTATTAATTAAATATTCTGTGTAGTTGCCTTGATGTGAATAGAATACTCCGGAGGATAATTCAACAATTCTATTTGCAATTCTATCAAGAAAATATCTATCGTGAGTAACGAATATACAGGTTCCATTATATTGAGCTAGAAAATCCTCAAGCCATTCGATTGATTTGGTATCAAGATGGTTTGTAGGTTCATCCAGAATAAGCAAATCGGGTTTTGATATTAAAGCCCTGCAAAGTGCTACACGTCTTTTTTCTCCGCCGGAAAGTGTTTTAATATCTCTTTCCGCAGCGGGGGCATCTAAAGAATCAATAAGCATCTTAATTCTTTTCTCAAGATTCCACGAATCAAGTCGTAATATCTTTTCTTCAAGATGATGTTTATGTGCAGCATCAAATGAAGTATTTTCATATTCTTTGATGAGATTAAGTTCTAACACCGCTCCATCAAGAATATTCTCATAAACATTCTTGTATTCATCTAAAGTAAATTCTTGTGAAAGAAATCCAACAATTAGATCTTTTTTCTTGGCAACCTCACCAGAGTCAGCAGGCAGCAATCCAGAAATAATTTTTAAAAATGTTGATTTACCTGCTCCGTTTCTGCCCACCAATCCAATTCGATCCCCATCGTGAACACTCAATGAGGCTTTATCAAGTATAACTTGCTCACCAAAGTGCACTTCAAGTTCAAGAGCTGATAAAATAACCTGTGAAACATTATTTGCCATACCAATTAGTCTTAATTCAAAATTATTATTCATACAAATATACATCCCTGTCTTGAATTTTAATCGTTATTCAACACAAGATTTGTAAATATAAGATCGTCTGATGATAATTCTGTATTTGATTCCTTGCTTTAGGTAACTGGTGCGAGGAATTATTTTTAATATACCGCAAGTTTCCATTCTTAGTTACGTCTAATTAAATAAAATAATCAATATTTTTGGTGTATGCAGGAATCCGAATTAATTAACAGGCTTAGAAATAAAGATGAAGAAGCATTCAGAATAATTTTTAATGATAATCAAAAAAAAGTTACTAATGCATGTTATCGTTTAGTTAATGATATTGATATAGCTGAAGATTTAACTCAGGAAGTGTTCATTAAAGTATTTTCTTCATTTGAGCAGTTTAGGGGAGATTCACAATTATCAACCTGGATATACAGAATTGCAATTACAAAATCGTTAGATCATTTAAGAGCACAGAAAAGGAAAAAACGTTTGGCTATTTTAAAATATTTTTCTGGCAATGAAGAAAAACAAATTGAGATAGAGGCTCCTGAGGACCAACGTCCGGATGCACTTATGGATAATTCTGAGAGAATGAAAGTATTAAACGACGTACTTAATACATTACCGGAAAATCAAAGGATTGCTTTTTCACTAAGTAAATATGATGAAATGAGTTCTAAAGAAATTGCTGAAGTATTAGCAACCACTGTTTCTGCAGTTGAATCTCTAATTTATCGGGCAAAAAATAATCTTGAAAAGAAATTATATAATTATTATCGAAAACAGTTCGATTAATCGCAAAGATTTATAAATAACATCGTCTTATATTTTAAGGTATAATTTTATATGGATAAAAATCAAAAAATATTGGATGAGGTAAAGAAAACCATTTCTTTACTTGATAACGTCAAAAACATTGAGCCAAATCCTTTCTTATACACACGGATTGCGACAAGGTTGGATGCTGAAGTACATAAACAGATATCTTCATCAAAAGAATTTGCTTTTAGAGTTTTACGACAATTTGTATTTGCAGTATTATTTCTATTTAATGCATATTCTGTTCTCTCATATTTAAGTGATGGAAGTGAAGATGAGCTAACTCGACAAACTTATATCAAAAATATTATTGCAGAATATTCTTTGGATGGTGAAAGCGATTACGTAACATATTATGAAGATAAGGATTGAAAATGGATTGGCTAGCAAAACAAAAAACTTATATTTGGCTTATTGTATTATTAATAATAATAAATCTTACAACATTAATTATTCTATGGTTTGGACGACCCGGTCAACCACCATTTAATAGGAATGAACGACCTGATACTAATAAATTCTTAAAACTTGAATTAGGATTAAGCGATGAGCAGGAAAAAATGTTTACGCAAATTCGGAAGATACATTTTGATTCAACAGGCTCTCTCAATGAAGAATTATGGTTAAAAAGAAGATCAATCCAGCAGGAAGCGTTTAAGGAAATTCCGGATACACAGATGGTTAATACTTTAAGTTATGAGATTGGTAAGCTACAGGAAATAAACGAAAAATTTATTTTCAATCATTTTTTGGAATTAAAAAAAGTATTGAATCGAGAGCAGTTAGTAAAATTTAAAGAGATAATTAGCAAAAAAGAAAAAAATAGACCACAACCATTTGACGGGGAAAGACAAGGCCCGCCGCCACAAGATGGTATGCCACCACCAGAGCATTAGGATCAAATATTATTTAAGAAAACAAGGATTTTACAATGTTTAAATTTCAAACAATTGGGTATTTTTTTATTGCATTGATATTTTTTGGCATATCGGTAAAATCTTCAGCACAAAATCCTGGAGATAATATTTTTTCAGAAACACAAGTCTTTAACATCAATATTAATTTTTATTATCCTAATTATTGGGATTCATTAGAGTATTACTATAATCTTGGAACGGAAATTTACATCCCAGCAGATGTTATAGTTGAAGGAGACACTCTTATAAATGTTGGGGTAAGATTCAAAGGTAATTCATCATACAGTCATCCCAACAATAAAAAATCATTAAGATTAGGTATTGATGAATTTGATGGTGCTTTGCGCTGGGATGGATTGAAAGGGGTTCACTTAAACAATTGTTATGGCGATCCAACTTTTATGAGAGAGAAGATTTATCTGGATTTTTGTAAAGATGCCGGAATAATTGCACCAAGAGCAAATTATGCTAAGGTTTCATTTAACGATACATTATTTGCATTTTATTCACTTATCGAGCACGTTGATAAGATTTTTTTAAATACTCGCTTTGGAAATAAAAATGGAGATTTATTTAAAGCAGTTGATGATTTTGGAACAGCGAATTTGGTCTCAGATTTTAAATGGTACACAGCAGTTGAAGATTCTTATTACAATAGATATGAACTAAAAACAGATGGCTCGCTAACTGCGTATCCGAAACTCATCACTTTACTAGACTCTTTAAACAATGGGTCAAATGTTGAAACTACTCTGCCCATATTAATAAATCTAAGTAATCTCTACAACTCAGTAGCAGCAGATATTATTTTTGCAAATCTTGATTCTTACATAAACAGTGGCAGAAATTTTTATTTTTACTTTAATACTGCTACAAACAAAATGGAATGGGTTAAATGGGATGTTGGTTTAAGTTTTGGAGATTTTAGCGGTGGTGTATCTAATTTTGAAAACTTAAATGCTAGTTATATTTTAAATTCAAATGAACGTCCTTTGTGGGGAAAAATTTTAAGCAACTCCGTTTTAAAAAATAACTATTTGTATTCACTTTGCTTATTGAATAAGGATTTTCTGAATACTGCTAATCTCTTTCAGCATATTGATAGTGTTGCAAATACAATTCGGAGTTTCGTTTATTCCGATACAAGGAAACAATACACAAACAATCAGTTTGAATTGAATATACTTAGTGATTTATCAATTTCCGGAGTTGGTGGAACGACAAGAATTCCTGGTTTAAAATCTTTTTTAACTGCACGAAAAACTAGTATAAGCAATCAGTTAGCAACACTTGGTATAGATTGCTCAGGAACGGATTTAGAGGAAGAAGTTAATCCATTACCTCAGGAATTTATACTTAATCAAAACTATCCAAATCCATTTAATCCAACAACAACTATAAGTTTTTCGATAGGAAAACCGGAATTCGTAACTCTCAAAGTTTATGATCTTTTAGGCAGAGAGGTTGCTGTGTTGTTTAATAATTATCTTAACCAAGGAAATTATAGATTTGATTTTAATTCTTCGCCACTTTCAAGTGGAGTGTATTTATACCGTTTACAAACTGAAAGTTTCGATCAAACCAAACAAATGATTTTATTAAAATAGTTCTAATCATTACATTATAAAGAAGGGTAAAAATGCGAGGAAATAAACATTCCTACCTTAATACAAAAGTGCTTTTAATAGTTATTGTTCTTCTACTACCAGCATCTATAATACCGCAAGCATATAATGGTTACACTTTGTTTAGTCAAAATAATTCACGCTATAGTTATTTAGTGGATATGAGCAACACCATTGTACATAGCTGGAATCATACAAAAACCGGTGGTTACTCTTGTTATCTTTTACCTGATGGAGCATTAATGCGTTCAGCTGTATCAAGTAATTCTCAAATCAATGGTGGCGGAGCTACTGGTATCGTGCAAAAAATTGCATGGGATGGAAGTTTGTTATGGGAGTATTCTTATAGCAGTTCAACATACCGAACTCATCATGATATAGAACCATTACCTAACGGAAATGTATTGCTTATTGCCTGGGAAGTTAAAACTGCAGCTCAATGTGTTGCAGCAGGATTAAATCATAGTGCTACATTATGGCCAGATCATATTATAGAAGTACAGCCTGTTGGCACTAATGGTGGAACAATTGTTTGGAAATGGCATTTCTGGGATCACTTAATACAGGATTATGATGCAACAAAATTAAACTATGGTGTTGTCGCTCAACATCCTGAATTGTTGGATATTAATGTTGGAAGTACTTCCGGAGATTGGATGCATGTAAATGGAATAAGTTATGATTCTGAAAAAGATCTTATCGTTTTTTCATCACACAATCTTGATGAATTGTATGTCATTGATCATAGCACAACAACAACAGAAGCTGCAGGCCATACTGGTGGTAATCATGGCAAGGGGGGAGATCTTCTTTATAGATGGGGGAAACCATCTAATTATGATGCTCCAGGATCGCAAATATTTAATGTTGTTCACAGTGCGATCTGGATACCCGATTCTTTACCAGGTGGTGGAAATATAATGGCATTCAACAATCGAGAAGGACAGGGAACTTCAATGGTTGTTGAGATAACTCCTCCAACCGATACAGCAGGAAGTTTTATTTGGACTTCGGGAACAGCATTTGGTCCGGCACTGCCAATCTGGTCTTACACCGCAAGCGGATTTTATTCAAATCATCTTGGCGGATGCCAAAGATTGCCGAATGGAAATACTTTTATTTGTGAAGCTACAAGCGGTTATATGTTTGAAGTTGATGTAAGTGGAAATGTAGTTTGGAGTTATAATCGTGGTGGAGAAATAGCACGAGCTAATCGATACGGACAAGACTATACTGGATTAATAAGTATTCCTGTTGAGTTAACATCCTTCACTGCTAATTTAGATAAAAATAATATCCTGTTAAATTGGATCACTATTACAGAAACAAATAATTCTGGATTTGAGATTCAAAGAAGCATCGATAAATCAAATTTTGTAAAGATAGGATTTTTAACTGGTACCGGCACTACAACTGAATTAACAAGATACAGTTATCAGGACAATGATTTAGAAAATGGTAAATACTATTATCGCCTTAAACAACTCGATTTTGATGGAACATTTAGCTTTTCTGATGTTATTGAAGTTGAGGTGTATACAAAACTGGATTTTACATTATATCAGAATTATCCCAATCCGTTTAATCCGAATACAACTATAAAATATCAAATACCGCTTTCATCAAAAGTAGTGTTAAAGGTATACAACATACTTGGTAAAGAAATTGCAACTTTAGTTAATGAAACAATAGAAGCTGGAACCCATTCAGTTAACTTTGATGCAAGTTCTATTTCAAGCGGAGTTTATATTTATAAAATAACAAGTGGTCAGTCTGTTCAAACAAAGCGAATGGTACTTGTTAAATAATTTGAAAGAAATATATGAAAAACAGTTTAGTAGCGTTCACATTAATTTTATTTGTTAATTTAACTTACTCACAGGATTGGTTTTGGCAAAATCCATTACCGCAAGGAAACACCATATATTCTACTTTTATGTTATCAGAAAACACTGCTTTCGCGGTGGGGGATGCCGGAACAATTCTAAAATCAATTGATGGCGCATTAAATTGGGAAAGAATTCCGGCCAATACGGATGCTTCGTTAAAATCAATAAATTTTATTGGTGATAATGGAATAATCGTTGGTGAATTTGGAGTGATATTAAAAACTACTAATACTGGGGATACTTGGAATTCTGTTTACACAGATTCAAGTATTTCACTTTGGTCAGTTTCCATATATTCATCATCAAATGCTTGTGCAGTCGGAGAAAACTTAAGTGGAATTGGAAATGTTATTCTCTGGACAACAGATGGGGGAGTTACATGGGAACCAAAAATCACTAACTCTGATTTCGGACTATTCTCGGTAGTTTTATTAAATCAAACAACTGCACTTGTAGCTGGTGCCAGTGAAACCATTTTAAAGACAACAGATAGCGGAACTACCTGGACAGAAGTTAATAGCGGTTCGGTTTATAATTTATATGCTCTTGATTTTCCTAGTGATAGTATCGGGTATTGTGTAGGCAATGGTGGAATGATTTTAAAAACTACAAACGCCGGTGATAACTGGTCAGCACAAAATAGCGGAAGTTTTAATTGGCTCAGCGATGTTGATTTTCTGGATGATAACGTTGGCTTTGCAGTTGGATACAATGGAACCTGTCTGAAAACAACAAATGGCGGAACAGTATGGACTACTCTTACAACAAATACTATCGATTGGCTAAATACTATTTGTGCTTTTAATGAATACAAAATTTTGAGTTTAGGTGAATTTGGCGAATCAATATTAACTACGGATATGGGAACCAAGTGGGATAAAATTTCAGATGGCAATACAAGTACCATGTTTTCAATAAAGTTCTTTAACGAAAATCTAGGATTTGCATCTGGTACAGAAGGTACTTTTTTAAAAACTACTGATGCTGGATTAAACTGGATTACAAAAACAACAAATTCTTTTTCCTATTTATCCGATATCGATATAATTGATCGGGATAATATTTTTGTCGCATGTGATGATGGTTCTGTTCTTAGAACTACTGATTCAGGCGAAACCTGGACACCCTTAAATACAAATAATTTCAATTGGTTACACGCAGTTGAATTTACTTCGCAAGATATTGGATACGCATCAGGTTATTATGGTACATTAATAAAAACTACTGATGCTGGACTGAATTGGTCTGAGTTAAATAGTGGTACTAATACCATTTTACAAGATTTATTATTTTTGGATACGAATACAGGTTTTGCAGTTGGTGGAGATGATTATGGTGGTGCAGGAACGATAATAAAAACTACTGATGCTGGTGATACCTGGCAGTTAAAATATTCTGAAGCTGAACAAATGATTCGATCAGTTTGTTTTATTGATTCTAATACTGGAATCGCAGTTGGAGGATTAAATACCGGTGCCGGTAGTAAAATTTTAAGAACAACCGATGCCGGAGAAACCTGGAATAATATTCCGAATGATTCTCAAAATAATTTGTATTCAGTTTATTTCACTTCTTCTTTAATTGGATATGCATGTGGTTATAACGGAACAATCATCAAATCCACCGATGCAGGATTAACCTGGACATTACTGAATTCAGGTACAAAGAATATTCTCTATGGAAGTTATTTTACCTCTGATGAGATTGGTTATGTTACAGGTTTTGGCGGAACAATTTTAAAAACAACTACGGGGGGTGTAACTGGAATTAAATTAATGAATGATTATATGATGCCAAAGGAATATTCGCTTTTGCAAAACTATCCAAATCCATTCAACCCATCAACCACGATTCAGTTTCAAATTCCTGAACAATCCAATATAAAATTAATTGTTTATGATATTCTTGGAAAAGAAATTACCAAATTATTAGATGGAGAACTGAAAGCTGGGAATCATACTGTAAGTTTCAATGCATCATCTTTATCAAGCGGAGTATATTTTTATAGATTAATTACAAACAATGTTTCTATAACAAAACAAATGATTCTAATTAAGTAGGAGGCTGATTGAAGTTAGGAAATAGATTTATTTTAAAAGCATTTATTTTATTAATAATAATTTTGGTCCCGGTTGAGTCATTCGCACAAGCATTTGATGGCTATACTTTATTTAGCCCGAATATGTCTCGTTATTCATATTTAGTTGATATGAATAATCAAGTCGTTCATACGTGGACACATTCAAAGACTGGTGGATATTCCTGCTATTTGTTAGAAGATGGATCTCTAATGAGATCTGCAGAATCTAGTAACTCACAATTAAATGGTGGAGGAGCTGCAGGAATAATTCAAAAAATAAGCTGGACCGGAAACGTGTTATGGGAGTATACTTATAGTAGTTCTACATATCGTTCTCATCATGATTTTGCACCTATGCCGAATGGAAATGTTCTATTGATCGCCTGGGAAGTTAAAACTGCAACACAAGCCGTTCAATCTGGATTAAATCATAGTGCCGTAATCTGGCCAGACCATATTGTCGAAATTCAACCTGTTGGAACTACCGGAGGAAATATTGTTTGGGAATGGCATTTCTGGGATCATCTGATTCAGGATTATAATCCTACTAAAGATAATTATGGTGTTGTCGCTAATCATCCGGAGCTTCTGGATATAAATGTTGGAAGCAGTGGACAAGGTGATTGGACACATATAAATGGAATAAGTTATAATCCATCATTAGATCAGATTGTAATTTCTTCTCACGAACTTGATGAAATTTATGTTATCGATCATAGTACAACAACACAAGAAGCGGCAAGTCATTTCGGAGGGAACAGCGGAAAAGGTGGAGATATTCTCTATCGATGGGGAAGGCCATCAAATTATGATGCTCCCGGCTCACAAATATATAATGTAGTTCACTGTTCTGTTTGGATTCCTGATAGTTTGGAAGGTGGTGGAAATATAATGGCATTCAATAATCGTGAGGGCCAATCTTCCTCAATTGTTATGGAAATTGTTCCGCCGCGTGAAAACAATGGAAATTACTCCTGGACATCTGGAACAGCTTATTTACCGGCGTCAGCAAATTGGTCATATACAGCAACTGGATTTTATTCTAATCATCTTGGTGGATGCCAAAGATTACCGAATGGCAATACATTAATTATTGAATCTACTAGCGGATATTTATTTGAAGTTAACTCTATCGGTAATGTGGTTTGGAGTTATAATCGAGGTGGAGAAGTTGCTAGAGCACAAAGATATGCTCCTGATTATCCTGGTTTGGCGATTATTTCAGATTCAAACTCTGAAACCGAACTTCCAACAGAATATGATCTTGGTCAGAATTATCCGAATCCATTTAATCCTTCGACAAAAATTGATTTTGTAATTCCACAAAAGGATTTTGTTACAATAAAAGTATATGATTTGCTGGGAAATGAAATTGCGATTTTACTAAATGAAGAAAGAGAAAAAGGAAAACATACAGTTGAATTTAATTCAGCACAATTATCAAGTGCAGTATATCTTTACGTAATTAATGCTGGAAATTTTATCTCTTCTAAAAAAATGATTTTTCTTAAATAATAAATATTTTTATACCGGGAATTAATTATTTATTAGTAATGAGTTTCTTTCCCGGTAATTTTGTTTTAATATTATAAAGTGAGTTTGTTTCAACCTCGGTTAGATAAAGTGTCCTATAATCAGCATCACCAAACTCAAGATTTGTCGGTTTACTACCTGGAGTTTCAATTTTCTGAATTAGTTTTCCCTCAGGTGAAAAAATATAGATTGCTTTCCCGCCAAAATGTGCAACAAATAAATTTCCTCCAACATCAAATTCAATTCCGTCTGGATCACCTCCGGGAATCTCAACAAACTCTTGCTTATCAATTAATTCATTTTCTTTCGTGATTGTGTATCTAAATATTTTTTGTTTCGCAGATTCACATACATAAAGTTTTCCATCAATAGGAGAAATATTTATACCGTTTGGAAATGCTAAACTGTCTTCAATAAGTTTTGTCTCTTTAGTATTTGCATCCACAAAAAATATTCTGCCGTCTAACATATTTTTATCATAACTCTTCGGATCAGTAAAAAATAGATTACCATTCTTATCAAAAGTTAAATCATTTGGCCGATTAAATTTTTCTCCCTTGTAACCATCAGAGTAAACTTCAATTCTACTGTCCGGGCTTACTCGAAGTATTTTTCCTTTACCATATTCACAAACGAATAAGCTACCATCATACCCAAATGCTAACCCATTTGTTTTTTCGATTAACAATGAATCGTCCACTTTTGAAATGAAAGTATCTTTAACCCCTTCAGAATATCTTGTAATCCAACCACCGTAGCAGTTTGAGATACATATTGTGAATTTGCCATCGAAAGCTGGTCCTTCAGGAAAATTTAACGCATCAGCAACTTTTACCCATTTTTCGTTTATATCGATAATCTGAGCGTTGAGATTAACTGTAAACCGAGATATAAAAACCATTATAAGGGTAATGAGGTATAAAATATTTTTCATTATTGGTCCAAATTTCTTTTGAATAATTCTTCTTAATGCTTAATCAAATTTATAGATTTTATATGAATATAAATTAACTTTATTAAAATAGCCTTATGAAAAAATTATTAGCATTCTCCATTATTATTTTTATAATCAGTTCAATTCAATTTGCTAATGCCCAGCAAAAATTTGCCGAGATTGGTAATCTTAAACTTATTAGTGGTGATGTAATTGAAAATTGTAAAATAGGATTTAGAACTTTTGGGAAATTGAATCAGGACTCAAGTAACGCGATTATTTTTCCAACCTGGTTTGAAGGAACGACAGATGATATTTCTCGTCTTATTCAAAAGTATAGTTTTTTAGATACAACAAAGTATTTTATAATTGCGATTGATGCTTTAGGGAATGGGGTTTCTTCATCTCCATCCAACTATAATATCTATAAGATAAAATCATTTCCTGAGATTACTATCAGTGATATGGTAAACTCTCAGTATAAGTTTATTTCTGAAAACATGAATTTAAACCATCTATTTGCAGCTGTTGGGGGTTCTCTAGGCGCAATGCAAGTTTTGGAATGGTCTATTGCTTACCCAGACTTCGTATCAAATGTTGTTGCATATGTTGGTACCCCTAAAATGAGCACATATGATTTGCTCTGGATAAATACACAACTAAACATTATAGAAACTGGAAAGAAATACGGCGTCACTGAAAAGGAAATTAGAAAATCTCTTGCCATGATGATGGCCGGAATTGGAAAGACACCCGATTATTTTACTGAAAAAATCAAACCTCAAGATTTTCCAAAATACATTAATAATTTTGATAAAGAGTATTCAAACATTTTTACTATGGAGGATTACGAGTTTCAACTTAAGTCTATTTCAAAACATGATATCTCAATTCAATTTGGTGGATCAATGGAAGAAACAGCAAATCGAATAAAAGCAAAATTATTTTTCATTATTTCGGAAACAGATTTACTTATTAATCCAGCGGAAACTAAACGGTTCGCTGAACAAACTGAATCAAAAATACTATTATTGAAAAATAACTGCGGTCATCTTGCTGTAAGCTGTGAGATTGAAAGATGCCGAAAAGCAATATCAGAATTTTTTGAAAATAAATAATTAAACGATGTAGCCACATAAGCATTAGACTACATACGTGGATATTTACCCGTCAATTTATTAATCCACCTGTGAAATTTGTGAATTGATTTGACGGGTTCTGCAAACATTAATATACACTCATCAGCAACATAATTAATTCCCTTTTCTTTACAGAAATTGATTGCATTTTTAGAAGATGAGCCCTGCTGCATCCAAACATTTTTAATATTCAAATCATTAGCTACATGAATTACTTCTTCGGTTTCGGCAGGGGGTACAATAGTTATAATTCCTTCTATAGGGTGATCAATTTTAAAAAGTGATGTGTAGAGCTTAATATTATTTGAAAATCCACCGATTCTATTCACAGCGAATACTGTATATCCATTATCCTTTAGATGATTATAAACTGAAGCACCAAATCCTTTTCCTGTTCTGGAAACACCAACAACAGCAATATTTTTTAATTTTATAAATGATTTTATTGATTCGCTTTTCATAAATTATTTCCTATGTAAATAACTTCACAATATTACAATTAATTATGTAAAATATTTAATGAAATTAATCACATTTTAGTTTTACAAATGCTAAGTATTGATTTCATAAAATATCTTCATTTACTTAACTTTGTTCGCAAATTATTTACAACTAAATCTTAAGAAAAAATGAATTACGAAGAAGACAAACCTCTTTCCTATTGTGGTATTTTTGGCATATATGGTTCTAATACGGCATCTGCGCAAGCTTATTATGGTTTGCATGCTTTACAACATCGTGGGCAGGAGGCAAGTGGAATCGTAACTCGTTCTTTTAATGGAAATAATCGCGCCCACTTTAATATTATAAAAGGTGAAGGTTTAGTGTCTGAAGTTTTCGCTGATCATAATCTGCTTTCGGATTCTCTTTATGGAGATGCTGCTATTGGTCACAATAGATATTCAACAACAGGTGCTGCTAAATCAAGAAAAAACATTCAGCCGTTTATGGTTAACTACAGAATGGGAAACCTTGCAATCGGCCATAACGGAAATCTTACAAATGCAAAAGAACTTAGAGAAGAACTGGTTAATGAAGGTGCTATATTTCAGACAACAAGTGATACAGAAGTTATTCTTCATCTGATCGCTCGAAGTAAACTTGATAATCAAGTTGATCAGATACTGGAGGCACTTAGAAAAATCGAAGGTGCTTATTGTGTTGTCATTCTTACTGATGATAAATTAATAGCTGCGCGTGATCCACTTGGCTTTCGCCCATTATCTCTAGGCAAATTAGATGATGCAATACTGGTTGCATCAGAAACTTGTGCGTTTGATATTCAGCGTGCAGAGTTTTTACGTGAAGTTGAAGCTGGGGAAATGATTGTAATAGATGATGAGTCAATAAAAACAAAATTGATAAAATCATTTCGAATTAAAGACATACCTGAACCACAAAAACATTGTGTATTTGAGTACATATATTTTTCACGTCCCGATAGTTTTATATTTGGACATAATGTTGATAAAATGCGCCGCAGATTAGGTAAAGAGCTTGCACGAAAACATCCGGTTACTGATCCTGATGGTGAAAGAGTTTATGTAATCAGCGTTCCTGATAGTTCTAACACAACCGCTTTAGGTTATGCAAGAGAATTAGAAAAACAAGGAATTGATGCACGTTTAGAAATTGGTTTAATTAGAAGTCACTATATTGGAAGAACTTTTATACAACCCGGACAAACAAACCGTGAAACCGGAGTTAGAATAAAATTCAATATCGTAAAAGGTGTTCTTGAAGGAAGAACAATTGTTGTAGTTGATGATTCGATAGTTAGAGGAACAACATCAAAACAGTTAGTTCATCTACTAAAGGAAGCAAATCCTAAATCCATTCACCTAAGAATATCATCCCCACCGATTATGCACCCATGTTTTTATGGGATGGATTTTCCTAGCAGCCAGGAATTAATCGCATTTCAAAAGAATGGCAATATCGAAGAGATAAAAAAGTATCTTGAAGTAGATAGCTTAGAATACTTAACTATCGATGAATTGTTGGAAGCAGTTTCTGAAGCAGGCAAGGATAATTTTTGCACAGCTTGTTTTTCAGGAATATATCCGACTAATGTAGATACCAACTTCAAGAAGGAGATGTATGAAGTTTAATCAGTTTCTTATTCTCGCCTCATTAATTTTATTAACCATCCCATCATTTGCACAAACAACATACTTTATTAAATATAAAAGTAATGTGCCGATTGATATTGTTGACTCAAAAATATCAGATCAGATAATTTCAAATTCAATTGGTGATAGACCAGTTTCGCTACCAAGCTATAATGTAGATTATCTTGCAAAAGGTTTGGGAAGGGGAGACGAAGTTCTTGGAAGAGTTATTAAGGTGAACTTTTCAGAAAATGTTGATGAAGCAAATTTTACTTCTATGCTTTCTTCGGATAATGATATTGAGTACATACAAAAATCTACAAACTACCAGTTAGATATTGTTCCAAATGATAGTTTAATATCTCAGCAGTGGGCATTACAAAAAATAAAAGCATTTGATGCCTGGGACATCGCTCAAGGAGTTGATACTGTTTTATTAGGAATTATTGATACTGGAATTGATTATAATCATCCTGATTTGGCAAATAAAATTTTTGTTAATTCTGGTGAAACTGGCACAGATCAATTTGGTAACGATAAAAAAAGTAATGGAGTTGATGATGATGGAAATAGTTTTATTGATGATTATCGTGGTTGGGATTTTACTGATAGAGTCGGTTTTCCTTTTGATTCAACCGGTGGTGATTATTTAGATTGGGATAATGATCCTTTTGATGATCAAGGACACGGAACTTATATTTCTGGCATTGCTGGTGCTGAATCAAATAATCTTTATGGAATTTCAGGTGCTGCGCCAAAAATTAAATTATTAACTCTCAGGGCTTTCGATCCGGGTGGATATGGAGAAGAAGATGATGTTGCAGCAGCAATATTGTATGCAGTGGTTATGGGTTCCAAAGTAATTAATATGAGTTTTGGTGATAATGCTTTTTCATACGTGTTAAGAGATGTAATTCGCTATGCTTATTCGCAAGATGTTATTTTAATTGCAAGTGCAGGTAATTCAGGCTCTAGCGCGCCACATTATCCTTCAGGTTATTCCGAAGTAATTTGCGTAGGTAATTCAACACAGGAAGATTATGTAGCCGGTAGTTCAAACTTCGGTTCAACAATAGACTTAGTTGCTCCAGGTTCACTTATAATGACGACTGCTAAAAATTCTGGTTATGCTCTTATTAGCGGAACTTCTGCTTCGGCACCATTTGTATCTGCCGCTGCTTGCTTAGTTTTATCTAAGCAAAGTTTTACTAATGAAGAAATTAAACAAATATTAAAATCAACTTCAGATGATATTGGTGAATCTGGCTGGGATTTAAGAAGCGGCGCCGGAAGATTAAATATTCTTAAAGCTCTTTCAGTTACTGCACCTTCAATAATTAAGTTTCATACTCCAACTCAGGACTTTGCAACATCAGGAAATAATATTACAATTGTTGTCTCAGTCCTTTCCCCCTACTTTACAAATTATAGTTTGGAAGTGGGCACAGGTTTTAATCCAACCAATTGGCTCCCTCTAATTACAAATAGTCTTACTCAAATTTCTAATCAGGAAATTTTTAATTTAAATGTTAGTGGTTATTTAGATTCAGTTTATACTTTAAGATTGATTGTTAATCAAACTACTGGTAGAACTCTTGAGGAACGTATTAATTTTCATATTGATAGGACAGCACCGGTAACTGAATTGATTTCTATGATTCCAGCATTCTATGGTGATAAAGCAACAGTCCTAGCAGCAATGTATACAGATGATCCGTCGGTAGTAAAAATGTATTATCGTGTATTTGGTGAACCCCAATTTAATTTTGTAACCTTAGATGGATTCACAATTAACAATCAGTTCGTAAAATCACTCCATTATGGTTTCATTCCAAAAGATCTAGTTAGTCAGAATACTTTATATGAAATATATTTTGAGGCTGAAAATCTTGTAGGACTAAAATCTGAGGTAAAGAATAATGGTGAATATTTTATCCTCCCAACAACTTATAACGCTGAAATATCAACCGAATATAAATTACCATATACATTGCCTGCCGGAAGTATCTTTGAAAAATCACTTGCTTTAACCTCAAGTAATAATAATAATATAATTCTTAGAACTAATTCAAATCCAAAAGTTTCTTCAATTTATAATTTTGAAAATGATACATTTACGTTAATTGATTCGCTGAATGAAAAGATCGTTAAAGATGTGGGAGATTTTAATGGAAATGGATTGACAGATTTATTAAACTATTTTGTTCGTGATGGATTTATAGATGAACAGACATCTTTAAATTCATCAACATTTACACAAAAATATTCAAACACTGGTAGTAAGTTTTGGCCTATACTTGCACGTGACATTGATGCAGATGGAATTGTTGAAGTATTTTCAGTTCAAAATGATACGACAGTTGAGGTTTGGGAAGTGCAATCAAATCTAAACTTAACTAAAGCAACATCCTTGAAGAATTTTTCTCCTGTAGGTTTTGGTGGGAATATTATCAACTCCCCAAATGCCGTAGTTGATGATATTGATGGTGATGGGATAAGTGAATTCTGGATGATTGATCAGGATGGTGATATTTATAGCTATAAGATCACTGGTAATAACCAATTTGTTGAACAATATGTGGTTCCAACTCAATTCCTTGGTTCCTCAGCTTATCTTACAAGCGGAGATTTTGATGGAGATGGTAAAAACGAGTTAGCTGTTTTACTTCATTCAATTGATGAATTGGATGTCTCGCCATTCTATCGTTTGGTTATTTTCAATCTTAATGGTGCTTCAGTAAATTTTATTATGGATCAAGCATTAATTGATGCTTCAACTGAATTCAATAATGCATTTAGAAAATCAGAAAACAGTATAAGATTGAACGATCTTAACAATGATGGTGATGATGAATTGATCTTATTTGTTTTTCCTTATGCTTATATTATTCAAAGAGATTTTAGCGATAATAAAATTATTGCATACAAAGAGAACATTAATTCAAATTCAATTTTTATTGGTGACTTAAATAATAACGGAATAAATGAAGTTGCTTTCCCAAATAATAATGAAATTGAGTTTTTTGAATTTTCGTTTTCGAATCAAGCCTCCACTCCTCATAATGTTTTAGGATTTAGCAAAGACTCAATCAGTATTCAACTAAATTGGAGCGGTTTGGCGGAAAGATTTTACATTTACAAAGGACTCGATGCCTCCAATTTAGAATTAATTGATTCATTGGTTTTTGAACCATCATATCTTGATATAAATGTTCAGAAGAACAAAACATATTATTATGCAGTCAAATCATATGATCCAGTTAAGGTTGAACCACTTTCAGGATTGAGCAATATAATTGAAGTTTATTCTCATACACCAGCACTACCAATTACTGCTGTCAGTAACAGTAACCGAAGTGTTATAGTTAAATTTTCTGAAAAAATGAAAAATACAATTGAGAACCTTCAATCATTCGAAATTCCAACTGTTGGATATCCTAATTCAATTACTCCGAATAATCAATACTCTTATCTACTTTCATTTAATGAGAATCTTCCTGATGGTGAATTAAATGTAATTATTAAGGACATAAAAGATTTTTATAATTCGCCGATTGAAACAGACACTTTAGCTTTTTTAGTATCACCTTTACCGGAAATCCAGTCTTTTTATGTTACTTCATTTGAAGTGGTTAATTCATATAAAATAAAAGTTAGTTTTAATTTTGGTGTAGATCAGCTATCTGCACAAGATTTAAATAATTATATTTTTACACCCGAGAATAAAGTTTCATCAGTATTATTAGACCCGAATGATTCTAAAACTATTTACCTGGATCTAACTAATCAGAAACCAATTGGATCAATAGGGAAGGAGTACGTTCTTAGAATAAATAATCTTCGATCTGATGTAATAAGCGGAAGTGTTTTTATAAACAGTGGTGCAGGTAGTTATTTGGTACTTTCATCTTTCGCAAAAGATCTTTCTGATGTTTACGTTTATCCCAATCCAACAAAAGAAGGAACTGAAAAGATTACTTTTGCTAACTTACCCCAGAGAGCAAAGATTACTATCTGGTCTATTGATGGAATTATGATTAATGAATTTGAAGAAACTGATGGTAATGGCGGTGTTGATTATAGTTTAATTGATTTGAGCGGAAATAAAATATCAACTGGAATTTACTTTTATCGAATTGTTCAGCTTGATGAAATGCTCAATGAAGGTGAAGAAAAGCTTGGTAAGTTTGCAGTTGTAAGATGAAATTTAGCAGAAAAGAAATATTTACAATATCAAATGGTATTAGTTTCCTTAGGTTCCTGCTTGTAATTCCATTGTGGTTTTTATTAGATAATTATGAATCTCAATCTGTGAGATATTTAACTTTTGCACTATGTGTTTTTGCTGCTGCAACAGATATGCTAGATGGATATCTTGCAAGAAAATTAAACCAGGTTACAGAAGTTGGGAAAATAATTGATCCTCTTGCAGATAAAACTGCGATGGCTGTTGTCGTTATAAAACTATTTCTAATTAATGAGATTTCTACTTTTTTCTTTCTCACTATTATATTAAGAGATTTAATAATATTTATCGGTGGATTATTTGTGTCTAAAAAACTAGGTAGAGTTCTTCCATCCAATAAGCTTGGAAAGCTAACAGTGTTATTTATTGGTTCGGTTGTACTAATGATATTAATTGGAATTAGTAGCGAAAACATAATTTATCAGGTTATTTATATTTTAAGTATAGTATTAATGTATGCATCATTATTAGCATACATATATAGAGCAATTGAATTTATAGAGAAAAAGAAAAATGAGTCTATTTAAAAATTTTAACTTCAATAAATTAAAAGAAGGTCTTAGTAAAACACGTGATAAAATTGTTAATTCCATTACTGAAACAGTTACTGGTAAAGCAGTAATTGATGAATTAACTTTAGATCAGATTGAAGAAATTTTACTTGGTTCAGATATCGGGTTTGACACAACTGAAAAGATCATTGAATCTGTGAAAAGAAATCTTAAATCTGAAAGAGATCGTTCTGGTGACAAAATAATCTATTTAATAAAAAAGGAGCTAACAGACGTTTTATCAGTCAAGAATTCTGATAGCAAAGAATTGTCCTTAAATAAACCTTACATTATTTTGATTGTTGGCGTAAATGGAGTGGGGAAGACAACCACAATAGGGAAATTAGCAAATAATTATAAAAAGATAGGCAAAAAAGTTATTGTCGGTGCAGCTGATACATTCAGAGCTGCTGCAAATGAGCAATTAGAAATTTGGGCTAAGCGAGTCGATGTTGATATTATTCAAAGTCTTAAAGGCACTGATCCTTCTTCTGTTGTATTTGAAACTGTAAAAAAATCGATTGATGAAAATTATGATATCGTTCTTATTGATACGGCTGGAAGACTTCACAACAAAACCAATTTGATGAATGAGCTTGATAAAATCAGACGAGTAATTAAGAAATTGCTCCCTGATGCTCCGCACGAGACACTTTTAATAGTCGATGGCAACACCGGTCAGAATGCAATACTCCAAGCCGAAGAATTTTCTAAAGTAACTGATATCTCAGGATTAGTAATTACCAAATTAGATGGTACAGCCAAAGGCGGAGTGGTTCTTCAGATTGTTGCCAAGCAAAATATTCCAGTTAAATTTATCGGTGTTGGCGAAGGTATCGATGATCTTCAGGAATTTGATTCTAAAGCATTTGTGGAAGCTATTTTTAATTAGGATCTTTTAATATGTTAATGAAAAAACCACGACATAGAATTTTTGATTATCCAACCAGGTTTTATAAACCTAAAGAAGATCCTCAAGAGAAATTAAAAAAAAGATTGGGTTTTCAAAGTTCCAGAAAATATAAACATAGAAAGAAGAGTCCTGTTATCTGGATTGTGTTTATAATTGCAGTGATTTTTATAATATTCAAATTGAGTGGCAAAGGATAAAATAGGAAATTAGCTAGTTTACATAATATACATTATCGGACATATTTTAATAAGTTACCATTCTGAAGTTTTTGAAATATTCTCATCAGTTCCAAATAACACCAACATATCATCTCTTTCAACTAAATAATTATAACTCGGCATCACAATCCTAACATCACGTTGTGATTCATCAAATAACTCTTTACTTTTTTTGATCATTAAAACTTCAAGTCCATAAATATTACGCAGTTTTAATTCTGCCAATGTTTTCCCAACAAAATTCATACTTGGTCTTTTTTCAATTATTGCATAACCATCTGCAATTCTAGAAACTCTGGATTCATTCAAAGTCGATAGTTCACGAGTTAATCCATCTGCAAGATCACTCTTTAATGTCTCTTTGTTATAGATAGATAAAATATCACTTCTTGATATGACGCCTACTACTTTTCTATCTTTTTCGTTTTCAATCACAGGTAATTCTTCTATATCACCTTTTATAACTATTTTTAATGCGTAATCCAGATCCTGTTTACGTGTAATTGATGCAACCTGGTTATCAGCAATATCATTTGCAATAAGTGATTCTTTTAATGAATCAAATTCTGTTATAAGATCTCGAATATGATTGTCCGAAATAACTCCAGAAAGATTATTGTTATCATCAACTAAATAAATCCGATGATGTTTTGATTCCATTAACTTAGAAACAACTATTTTAAGAGTAGCATTCTGATGAATTATAACCGGGTTTAACTGCATTACTTGCTCAGCATAAATGGATCTTAAAATTCCCATTTCTTTGCCGGCATACATCCGGTAACCTTGTTTTTCTAATAACTTCTGGTGTACCGAGCCTTTATTTACGATTTGAACTATCGTTGAGCTTACAATCACACCAAGCATAAGTGGGAGCATGATTGTATATTCTCTCGACATCTCAAAAATCATTAAAATGGCTGTGATTGGAATTGAGTTAATACCAGCTAGTGAAGCACCCATCCCTACAAGAATAAAAGTCGTTGGATCAGTTGGTATTCCGGTGGTTAAAGTAGTAAAATAAGAGAATAAATAACCGAGACATGCTCCGATAAACAATGCAGGAGCAAATGTACCGCCAAAACCACCGCTGTTCAATACTAATGGAACAAGAGTAAATTTTAATACTAATAATACGAGTACAATTTGCCAGGTAGATGAATTACTTAGAATTTTATTAATACCTAAATATCCTATTCCAAATATATCTGAATAAAAGTACCCGGATATACCAACAATCAAACCAACTATAACCATTGCCAGCCATCTGGGAAAAATTTTAGATATACTTTTTTTTAATATATAATTTGTAAGATCATTGTATTTTAGAAATAACACCGAAATAGCACCAGCAAGTAATCCTAAAAGTATAAATAGATAAAAGTAACTGTAACTGCCAATTTCAGGAGTGGAAAAAATAAATACTGAATCATTTCCTAAAAAGATTCGAGAGATTGCACTCGCTGTTACTGAGGCTAATATAAGTGCTGAAAATGTTGGTGTGTGAAAATCATTGAGCAAAATGATTTCGAGTGCGAAGAACACTCCTCCCAGTGGAGTATTAAAAATAGAAGCTATGGCTGCTCCCGCCCCAGCAGCAGTAAAAATTCTTCTTCTCTGATCAGAAAATTTTAGGAGCGTTGTAATCTTACTAGCAACGCCACCACCAAGTTGAGCCGCAGGTCCTTCAGGTCCAACTGTACCGCCCGATCCAATACAAATCACTGGTGCAAAAAAATGGAATAAGGTTGTTCTAAATTGAATTAAACCGCCTTTAAGAGCAACGGATTTTATGATTTCAAGTACTCCCCTTTTTTTGGAAATTTCCGGAGCCACTTTTATCATCAAACTCTGAATAAACATACCGATTGCTGGAAGTATAATTACTGCAGCAGCACCGAGAAAATATAATCCTTCTTTGGTTCTTTCAAAAAATATTTTATTGAAAAATTCTATCGATAAGTGGAACAAAACAGCAGATAAGCCTGCTGCTGCTCCTATAAGAATCGCATATAAACTAAATACCGTGTATTCAGGAAAAGTCGTTTTTTCTAAATAAAGTTTAACCTTATTAATTGAGTTATTGATATTTATTTTATACTCGGATAACTTCATTTCTTTTAATACTTATAAAAGCCCTCCCCGGATTTTCGACCAAGTTTGTTTGCCGCAACCATTTTCTTTAGTAACGGGCACGGTCTGTACTTTGGATCATTAAAACCTTCATAAAGAACATTCATTATTGCAAGGCAGACATCAAGTCCGATAAAATCCGCAAGTGTTAGTGGCCCCATAGGATGAGCCATGCCTAGTTTCATTACAGAATCGATAGCTTCCTTTGATGCCACACCTTCCATCAGTGCAAATATTGCTTCATTAATCATTGGCATTAAAATTCGATTTGATACAAAGCCGGGATAATCAAAT
>CALLZX010000426.1 GCA_937858935.1 uncultured Ignavibacteriales bacterium
TAAAGAAAGCTGGACTAAAAGATGGAATGACAATTTCAACTCATCATCATCTGCGAAATGGTGATGCAGTTACAAATATGTTGTTCGATGCTGTAAAAGAAATGGGAATAAAAAATATTCGCTGGTATCCTTCAGCTTCATTTCCTGTTCATTCACATTTAATAAAATATTTGGAAGATGGAACAATTCACCACATTGAAGGAAGTATGAACGGACCTCTCGGGAAATTTACTACTGAAGGAAAAATGAAAGGTGTTGGCGTACTTCGTTCTCACGGTGGAAGATATCAATCATTGCAGGATGGTGAAGTACACGTTGATATTGCTGTTATACTTGCACCAACTGCAGATCCATTTGGCAATGCAACCGGTGATCGTGGTAAATCTGCTTGTGGATTAATTGGATTTGCACTCGGCGATTCAGAATACGCTGATAAAACAATTATTGTTACAGATAACCTTGTTCCCTTCCCTTGTGTGCCGTGGCAGATTCAAGGAGGTAACGTTGATTATGTTGTGGAAGTTGAATCACTTGGTGATCCTAAAAAAATTGTAAGTGGTACGACTGAAGTAACGAAATCACCTGATCGTTTATTGATTGCTGAGTATGTTGCAGATTTTATTGAAGCAGCAGGAATTATGAAAGATGGATTTTCATTACAAGCTGGTGCAGGCGGAACTAACCTTGCATTTGTTCTTTTCTTAAAAGAAAAAATGAAAACTAAAGGAGTTAAGGCAAGATTTATGCGAGGCGGTAGCACAAAATATTTGGTAGAAATGCTCGAAGAAGGTTTAACTGATTATATCCTTGATGGACAAACATTTGATCTTGAAGGTGTAAGGAGTATGAGAGAAAATGCAAATCATGTTAACACTTCTCCGTTTACAAGTTACAATTTTCATGGTAAAGGGAACTTTGCTTCGATTGTAGATACAGCCGTTTTAGGTGCAACTGAAGTTGATGTGAAGTTTAACGCAAATGTTGTTACACACAGTGATGGTTATTTATTGCACGGAATCGGTGGATGGCAGAATTGTTTGTATTCAAAATGCACAATACTTGCAATACCATCTTTTAGAGATCGCATTCCTGTTATCGTTGATGATGTTACTACTATTTGTGGACCAGGAGAATTGATTGATGTTATCATTACAGAAAGAGGAATTGCAATCAATCCTAAACGAAAAGATTTACTAAAAGCAGTTAAAGGTTCTAGACTCCCTATAAAAGATATAAAGCAAATCAAAAAAGAAGTTGATGAAATTTGCGGTGGTACGCCGGCAAAACCTAAAGTAAATAAAGAAAAAGTTGTTGCAATTGTTAAATGGGTTGATGGGACAGTGCTTGATTCTGTTTTTCAGGTTGAAAAGTAAATGCAATGGTACGCTGATGACACTGATTGGGAATTATGAAAAATAAAATTGTTTCAAGTGCGCCATCCATCGGGATATCCTTTGGCGCAGGTGGTGCTCGTGGTATTGCTCACTTATTAATGATTGAAGCTTTAGATGAATTGGGTTTAAAACCCACAATAATTTCCGGATCAAGTATTGGTGCTGTTGTTGGTGCCTTTTATGCTGCTGGTTTTACAGCAAAAGAAATGAAGGAAATTCTTGACCAGCTTATAAATCCAAAAAGTGATTCAGTTTTTGATTTCCTTTTAAAATCTGACATCGTAAAAATGTTTACTATGTTTGATCCACAGTTTATAAGATCCGGTTTTATAAAGGGAGAGAAATTTCAGAATTATATGAAATCTCATCTTCAGATTTCAAGATTTGAAGAATTAAAAATCCCATTAAAAATAGTTGCAACAGACTATTGGAAAAAAGAAGCAGTTGTTTTTGAAAAAGGAGATTTGATCCAACCGATAAAAGCAAGTTATTCTTTACCTGGTTTATTCACGCCCGTTAAAATAAAAAATAGAATTTTAATTGATGGTGGCGCAGTAAACCCACTACCTTTTGATTTAATTAAAGATCAATGTGATATTACAA
Organism: uncultured Ignavibacteriales bacterium; assembly: GCA_937858935.1. Classification (GTDB taxonomy): domain Bacteria; phylum Bacteroidota; class Ignavibacteria; order Ignavibacteriales; family Ignavibacteriaceae; genus IGN3. The sequence continues at coordinate 1,998 of CALLZX010000426.1, forward strand.
TTGCAATTGATGTTACAGCCTTTAAAGCACAAAATGAAAGTGAAATTCCACCAACATTTGATTCCGTATTTACAACTTATCAGACAATGCAAAATTCTATAATCAAGGAAAGACTAAAATTTCTACGACCTGATATTTATATTCGACCAGAAATATTTGATGTGAGAGTTTTTGATTTTGTAAAAGCTGATTTGATTTTTAAACAAGCTGAATCTGCAAAAGAAGAATTGAAAAGGCAACTAGAAGTTCTTCTTAACAAATAATAAATGAGATTCCCGCCTTCGCGGGAATGACATGCAAAATTCTAACCTGCTCTTAATGCTTTAACAATATTTAATCTTGCTGCACGAACTGAAGGAAAAAATCCACCAAGCACACCCATTACAAGCGCAAAGATCAAAGATGATATAATTATTGATGGTGAAAGTGAAAATGAAAATGCAAGTTCTGAAAATGAATTCCAGTTTAAAGTAGAGATTGAGAAAAATTGCAGGAAAGAAGCAATAAATAATCCAATAATCCCGCCAACCAATGAAGTTAGTAATGCTTCAAAAAGAAAAGCAGTAAGTATGCTTCTTCTGCTGAATCCGAGTGAGCGCATAGTACCAATTTCAACAGTTCTATTTGCAACTGCAGAATACATTGTAATTGTTGCCCCAATCGTAGCTCCAAAACTAAAGATTACAGTAATAAATATTCCAAGTACTCGAATGAATGTTGCCAAAATTTCAGATTGTTCCTCAAAATACTTTTGCTCAATTTTAGGTTCAAACTCTTTCAGTCTTTTATCAGTTTCAAATGCTCTTTTAAATTCTTCAAAGTTTGCCATATCATCTAACTTTAATGTTAAAGTTGAAACGCTTGATTCTCTATTAAATGCATTTAATAATTGCTGGGAATCTCCCCACATTTCAGATTCAAAACCACTTCCATCGGCTTCAAACAAACCAACTATTTCCCAATTATCACCTGCAAATTTTACTTTGCTTCCAATCTGAGCACCTTCAAATTTACTGTTGATTGACTTACCAACAATCAATTCTCTTAATGATGGATTAAATAATCTTCCTTCCACCAATTTAACTTGTTCTCTAAGTTGATATACCGGTTGAGAAACACCACGAACTGTAACATTACTCATACCGCCATTTTTTATAGCAAGATTAATTATTACTACTGGCTCAGCTGATATTAATAGATTTCCATCATTACCCTTAGCTATGTGCGGAAGAGCTCGAATTATATTTTGGGTATCTCCATCAATAATACTGCTTATTTCTCCCTGTGATGATTGACGAAGGATTTTAATATTTTCCGCGGATCCAGTTGATACTAAAGTTTTCTCAACTCCATAAGCCATCATCAATGCGGCTGCAAATACAAAGACAACCATTGCAATACCACTAACAGTAATAATTGCAGTTAGTTTTCGAGCTTTAAAATTTCTAAAAGTATATTTAAATGGAATTTTCATAAAAATCCTTTTTAGTTTTATCCAACAAATCTAAAACCATCAACAATATTTGTTTTTAGTGCTCTTTGAATTGGAAAGATTGAAGCAAGAATTCCAATCAAGATTGCTGCACTCATCGCAATTATGGTTGTAATTGGTTCGATAAAGAAAAATGGAAAAAATCCTTTTGGCATAGCTTGCTCAAATCCTGCAACAATTGGATAAGTTAATGTAATACCAACTCCGCCACCTATTAAAGCTATAACCAATGATTCACCCAAAATCAATCCAACTAAATGAAATGCAGAAAATCCCAAAGTTTTTAGAACTGCATATTCACGTGTTCTTTCTCTTGCAGCCATTATCATTGTATTTGCAAGTACCAGCATTATAATCCCAATAATTACAAAGGACATAAAATTCATTGCAGTTATAATCGCTCCGGAAGCAGAAACAAATCCTTGAGTAAAAGCTTTTTCAGTTTCTGTTTTAGTTTCAGCAGAAGAATTTTTAAATATTGCGTCAATTCCTTCAGATATTTCAGCAGCTTTATTGGCGTCATTAATCAGCACAATATACCAGCCTACATTTCCTGCACGAGTTGGTGACTCAACTTTCATCCGTTCATCAACATAAGTCCAATGAAATAACATCTGTGTATCATCGGTATTTTTATTTTTTGGCTTGTAGATTCCGCGAACTACAAACTCCCATCTGCCTGGAAAAATATCGCCTTCCAGAACCATTTGATCGCCCACTTTAATATTATACTGTGTGGCAATGTCCTGACCAATCACACAAGCATTTCTTTCCTTCTTAAAGTTTGCCAGTTCTTCAGGGGTTATTAAAAACTCCTGCATTACATCAAATATAGTTTCAGCATCAACACACAATCTGGCAAAAAAATTGTTTTTATCTTTATAAACTCCACCAAACCAGTTGGCAAAGCTAACATTCTTAACACCATCTACATTCAAGATCTTTTCTTTATAAGCATAAGGCAAAGGGAAAATAAAAGAAACAGCTTGTCTTGTTATCAATCGATTAGCTGCAGCGGCATCAACGCTTGAATCCCAAACTGTAACGACTGTTCTAAGAACACCAAAAGCAATTACTGCGATCGCTATACCGAGCACAGTAAGAAATGTTCTAAGCTTATGCCTGAGTGCATTTGCGAAAATTAATTTTAGGATTTTCATTCTATGCTCCTACCAAATCACCTTTTTCAAGATGCTTTACTAGTTTTGCTCTTTCAGCAGCATGCGGATCGTGTGTAACCATTATTATTGTTTTTTGAAATTCTTTGTTTAGTCTTTCCATCAGAGTAAGTATCTCTTCAGCAGAATGTCTATCAAGATCACCAGTTGGTTCATCAGCAACAAGTAAAACAGGGTCTGTTACAATAGCTCTTGCAATTGCAACTCTTTGTTCCTGACCACCAGAAAGTTGCTTTGGTGAATGATGCATTCGATCACCAAGTCCAACAAGTGTTAAGGCTGTTTCAACTTGCTTTTTTCTTTGAGCTTTGGAAAGTTTTGTAAGGAGCAAAGGTAGTTCAACATTTTCAAATGCCGAGAGTACAGGGATCAAATTATAAAACTGAAAGATAAACCCTACATTGTTTGCTCGCCATTTTGCTAAAGCTGATTCGCCTAGTGAAGAAATATCAGTACCATTAACAATAATATTTCCATTACTTGGTTTATCAATTCCTGCAATAAGATTTAGTAAAGTAGTTTTACCAGATCCTGATGGTCCCATCAAAGCTAAAAATTCTCCTTGCTCAACATTTATCGAAATGTTGTTTAGAACAGGAATTTCAATTTTATCTCGCCAATAAGATTTAGAAACATTCTGAACTGTTATTAATGATGCCATTTAATCTCCAAGATTTGGTTAAACTTTTACTATTCAGCTAATTTTACTTCAACACCATCTTTAATTTTATCATCAAGAGTTGATATAACTTTTTGTCCTGACTGTAATCCTGAGATTACTTCAACATATGAACCCAATTTTTGACCGACTGAAATTTCATTTTTTACAGCTTTATCATTTGATATTGTAAAAACATAACTCTTACCATTTTCAGATTTAACAGCAGAAGATGGAATAACAAGAATTGGTTTCTGATTTGTAATTGAGGTATCAACAGGTTCAGTAAAAAAAGAAACCTTTGCACTCATTTCAGGAAGAACACTGCTATCGTAATTCTTAAAACCTACTTTAACAAGAACTGTAGCCTTGGAACGATCAGCAGTTGGAACAATTTTAAATACGTATGCAGAATAACTTTTTTCAGGATAAGCATCAAGGGTTATTTCACAATCCTGGTTAACTGAAATTCTCTCAATATTTGATTCGGAAACATCTGCTTCAACCAAGAGGGAATTCATATCAGCGATTGTGACCACAGCCGTTTTGGATGTTGTACTGCCGCCAAATGGAGCAACGATTTCCCCAACTTCTGCATTCTTCGTTAATACAGTTCCATCAAATGGGGCACGGATTAAAGTGTTTTCAAGAGCAACTTCATATTGTTTGATTCTTGCGTTTGCAACTTGTATTGAGGCCAAAAGTCTATTGTATGTTGCACCAGCCTGATCGAATGCCTGTTGCGAACTTAATCCTTTACCAAATAATTCCTTTTCTCGATTATAAGTATTCTTAGCGCTGATTAAATCTGCATTATAAAGTTGCAGATTGGCTTTTGCTTCATCAAGCTGAGCGAGAATATCTGTGTTTTCAAGTTTGCCAATAATTTGATTCTTTTTTACTTTATCACCTTCAACAACTCCTAGATAAATTAATCTACCTGTTCCTTTGGAGGCAATTGCCGCTTTACGCTGCGCAACAACATATCCACTTGCATTTAATGATGCAGTTGTCTGTCCTGGTTTTTGAAGCACCGCAGTTGTTAGATTAACTTCTACTGATGAACCAAGAAAAGATGTGATTACAAAATATCCAACTAATAGAAATATGATAACACCCACTACTATAAAAATATTTTTTTTACTCGGGTTTACTTCTGGTTTATTGGATCTATCAATTCTTAATGATGATAAGTCAGCGTTTTTTGTTTCCATTGAAATAGTCTTGTTTTTGAATGAGTTAAAATAGATAAACGATATTTGGAGCACAAAAGTTCAGTGATAAATGGCACAGATAAAGGTTGAGCGAAATATAAAAAAGGGAATCAAATAATTCCCTTCTTTTAAAAAATTTATTTTAAAGTGTTATCGCTCTATTTGAATGCCAAGCCAGTTTTCTAAGCGTGAATAAATTAGATCTTTATCGTTCTTTGAAAATCCTTTAATCCTTGAAGCATGTGATCCATTTGGCAAAACCATTTTTAATGAATTTGTTTTACCGGTTAAACAAACACCCGGCGATGTCCAGGGATCATTTCCGCCGTAAATAAATACAAAATTCTTAGATTCATTTGATGCCCAATCATTAATTTTTTTCAGCAATACAGGATCATAAGTTGGATTAGAATCTTTGGGGATAAAAAATGGCGTTTGTCCATCGGCATATTTGATGTAATCTTTGAATTGATCTACCTCGTATGCATAATAACCAAACTCAGTGTAGCATTGATAGAAGAACGGATAATTACTTTCTATACTTTCATCATCAAAATAAGTAACACCGCCATTAGCTAAAAAATGTTCCCAAATTTCTTCAATTGATGAATTCTTATCGGGAATATTTGAGCAATCACCATTTCCCCACTGCCAATATGCAAATGAATATTCAAGCACGGCATATTCATAAGCTTTTTCAATTCCAACAATTTCATATTTCAGATTTTTTAGGTCGGCATTTTCTAAAAATATCGGGTATAGTTCATCTCGCTTTTCAAAACAAAGTTTCTGGAAATTAAAAACTTTTTCTCTGCACTCAGGAGTTGAAACAGATTTTATCCATTCATACACTCTTTGATCATCGATAGATAGATTTAACGGACCAACGTATGGAACTGATGCATCAGCATCATCTGGATAGAAGTATCCATGAAATATTGCACAAGAACCGCCCTTGCTTATCCCTGTCGTTATCCATTTCCCGGTATAATAATTTTTAAACATTTCAATTATTCGATGATGATCATCGGCAGCTTGTTTAATCGTAAGATATTTCCAATCAAAAGGTGCTGGAACTGATTCACCAAAGTACCTGTGTTCAACCATTATTTGATTACAATTTAAAATTTTACTCAGCTCAGTTGTTCGGTTATTAACAGCATAACCATCTAGTTCAATAACCATCGGTTTTTCTTTATCAGTATGAGATAAAAATATTTGCTGTTTAAACTTTGGTCCATCCGGATTGTTATGATCGATAGGTTGAGAAACAAATATCTCATAAGCTTCAGAAAAAATCCTATCTGATTTGATTTGAGTTACCTCAATATCCGGTAAAGATTTTAGCCATTTATATAAATCTGAATTTAATGTATCCTCTATTTGAGGATAACTTGAATTTGTTAAAACAAATAAAACTAGAAATAACATGAATAGTTTAGACTTCATAAATTTCCTTGAAAAGGTTTTTGATTTAATAATTGATTTTTCAATTTATTTAAGCCGCCACCATAAGTTGTTATCCAGATATTGCCGCTGTTATCCTTGCAGCAACTGGTAACAGCATCGGATGAGATAAGAGAATTAGCTTTATTAAATATGGTCGTACTGCCATCTTGTCTTACAAGAACTAATCCCTCAATTGTTGATATCCATTTTCGATTGTTGTCATCAACATAAACATCGTTTAATGAGTTCGAAGCTGTACCAAGGTACTTATTTGTAAAAGATAATCCATCAAAAATAGAAACTCCGTTTCTTTTTCCGCTAGTATTCTGATGACAGCTCCAAATATTACCAATTTGATCGATATCAATCGCAGATACAGTATTGGTGGGATATAAATAAATTGAATCTGGATAATAGGTAAGAATCTCATTTTTTAATTTTATTATACCAGTGTTAGTAGCTATCCATATTGATTTATCTATACTGAACTTTAAGTCATTACACCAGAGATTATAGTCAGAATCATTATAATAAGTCCAATTTGTACCATCAAATTTAAATAAACCGGAAGACGCACCAATCCATGCATTACCCAGATCATCAAAATCAAATGAAAGAATATCATTTGATGTAAGCGGGGAATTATTTTTATTAAAATTTGTCCAGCTGGTTCCGTTAAAAATTCCAAATCCATTATTGGTACCAACCCATAAATTATTACTATTATCAATTTTAATTACATTTATTCTGTTAGATGGAATACTTGAATTTGAAGTATTAAATACAAAAAACTTGGAACCATCAAACTTCATTAACCCTTTATCAATAGTCGCAATCCACTTATAATCATTATGATCAACTGTAACACTTTTTAAATTATTTGATATTAATCCCGAATTAAAAACCTGAAAATCAACCCACACAGAAGTATCCTGCAATACACTAGAGTAAAGATTCATCATTCCACTTTCAACAATTGCTTTAAAAGTTACAGAACGATGCTGGGGATATGATAGAGTAATTGAATATTCCCCGGGTAATAAATTATCAATTGTATCGGGCGTGTGAGAAGTAATCAGTGAATCAAATATTTTTATTGATGCACCTGCCGGAATTGAGAACAAATTAATTTTTCCATACATAGCCGGGTTACTAATAAAATCTATAAAAAGATTTTTTGTTTCATCCTGAAATAATTGAAGTGTGAAAACTGAATCTTTATAATATTTTTTCTTTAGAGTTATTAAATAATCATTTGCATCAAGAAAAGTTAGACTATCAGGAGTAATTGAGCCTGTATTTCTTCCATTAAGAAAAATTGTAAATCCAGGTGGATTTGAATCAAATACAATTTTACCTTTTTGAGGTTCAGGTTCTAACGGACTGGTGGATATCTCCTGCTCACAACCCTGAACTAAAAGTGTTATAGTTAACAGAAAGAATATAAAATATAAATTCTTTTTTACTATTTCGGATCTCTTATAAATCATATAGAAAATTGAAGTTGTAACTTCTTATATAGTTTTCTAAAAATTTTAATCTCGTATATTTTTTATTTACCTGCGAGCCAAAAATTCCTAGTCCTCCCGAAATATTACTATAATCCCCTTCATCAAATCTAATAGATAGATTATTAGTGCTGTTATTGGAGACTGAAATATATCGTGAAACTTCGGCATCAAAAGTTAAAACTTCAAAATCAAGTGTCTGATGAATCGTAACATTTGATGGACTAACTAGTGAATCAGAATAATCAGATAAAAATCTACTGATGGCATCTAATTGATAAGACACAGAAAGATTTTTTGATGGTTTTGGAAACACTGGAGTTAATTTTCCATTAATCGTTTCATACCTAATAGGTAATTCCTTATAAGATATTTCATTAACACCATTAATAATTTGCTCACATTTAATTCTAAGTCGTGGCAAAAAATAGTATTGCGTTGAAGGAACTGACCAAAATAATTGGACAACAGTTTTTCCAACTGGTGGAATTAATACTTCACTTGTATTTTTAAATAATATTTCTTCCGGCGTTTTGCTGTATGCTTTTAATCGTTTTCCTGTCTTTAATAAAACTTCTAATTCAATATCTTTTGAATACCCAATCTTAAATCTATCTGAATAATAGTATTTAAGAGTATCAGAATTATCTATTGAATAGAAGCTTGTGTCATAAAGTCTATACACGGAATCCTGATACCAAATCCTAACGTCGGCTCCATCTTCAAATAAAAATTTTGGTGCTGTACCCGCATCTTCACCATCAGGATAACTTCTGGTAATAGAAATTAATTGCAAAGTAGTATCAGACCTCAAAATACATGCAACGCCATAGTCTTGCCTAAAATCTGTAAATGGATTAAACGACTCATCACAAGACAAAAAGTAAACGCTAAAAATGACGACTAATACGAAAAATTTTTTTTTCATATTTCAACCTTAACAGTTGCAGTAAATAGAAAAGGCAGCATATTAACTCGCCTGCCTGTATCACGTTCGTAGTAAAAAATATTCTCTCTGTTATAAGCATTAATTACATTTAAGCCAATACTAAAAACTGATGGTCCTATTATGAATTTTTTTGTTAATCCAAGATCGAGTCTGTGATACGCGGGAAGTCTACCTAAATTTTTATCAGCTAAAACTAAGTACGGCATATAGTTATTATTGCTTGATACAACTTCAAAAGGATTTTCAATGTTGTATTTATCGTAATATGAAATCATTTGAGTAAATGGTAATCCAGAGGATATCGTCCACACCGCGCTAACATTCCAAGAACTACCAATATTATATTCTAATAAAATATTGCCTGAATGTCTTGCATCATACTTAGGATAATAGACGTAATTATTTACTGTTTTGTATACCCAGCTTAATGAATAGGATGTTGAAACTGAATAAATATCATTGTGAATATAAAATCCAAATTCCCATCCGTAAGATTCGAGTGAACCTGAGATAAGATCTGGTTCATATTCAAAAATCTTTTCTTGATTTATCACTGGAATGTCTGAACTGTTCCTATAATATCCTTCAATTTGCAGGCTTGATTCTCTGGAAAGTTCATATTCAATTCCACCTGAGTAACTTATGCCTTTAGCCGGATTAAGATAGTCAGGAATAATAATCCATGGATCAAAAATTGAGATAATCTCATCTTCATCAGAAACTGCCGTAACTTCTTGAAGATAAATTCCGGCTGATCCTTTTAAAGCAATCTTTTCAATAGGTCTGAATGTAAAACTAATTCTCGGTTCAAATGATCCGGCGGAATTAGCATTTAATCCTGTTACATTAAGTCTTGATCCGACATCTAATCCGAACATTTCATATCTTAATAATTTATATTTTGCATATACACTTATGTTGCCCGCAAATTTGCTCAATTGTGATTCAATCCCGGTTTTACTTTCTGTGAGAAGCTGTGTATCAAGTATTTTAATCATCAATCCTAAGTCAATTTCATCTTTACTGTCTAACACTGCATTAAGATCAAACGTAATTGATACATCTTTAACTTCATTATTTAATGGTTTTAGATTGCTACCGTTCGGTACAATATTTCCTTCAAAATTACTTGCAGATATACCAAGTCTGGAAAAAAATGGAGCATTATAAATTTGAATCCATTCAAAATCCAACAGAAAATTTTTCCAGCCATATTCTTCACGGGCTGGATCGGAGTATTGAATATTGTCACTGCTCAGAAATGTGAATAATGAAAATTTTGCATTGTTAAATATCTTGGGACTTGAATAGTTAAGTTTTGCAGAAACATCATAAAAATCTATTGGAACCGTTTCATTGTTTAGAAATTTTTTAGTTATCTCATCCGAATAACTGAATCTTGTGGTTACTATAAATGAACCATTTGGAATTGGACCCTCAAGCAATCCTTTAGCGGTTAAAAAACTAACACTTGCACTTCCGCCAAGTCTTTTTTTATTGCCATCTTTGGTTAGAACATTCAGAATTGAGGATAAACGACCTGAGTATTCAGAGGAAAAACCACCTTTAAAAAATTCTATTGAATTGATCATATCGGGATCAATTGAGCTAAACAATCCAAGTGAATGAAAAGGTGCATAAAGAGTAACACCGTTTAATAAGACTAGATTTTGATCACCACTTCCCCCGCGAACATAATATCTGCTTGAAATATCGCCTGTAGAGCGAACCCCAGGTAAATACTGCAAACTGCGCATAACATCAGTCTCAACTCCTTTAGGAAGAGTCTCTAATTGTTTGATAGAAATCTTTTCCAAGCCAAGATCCGTAACATTTTTTTCAACTACACGCTCACCTATTTTTTCAATTGGATTAAGTTCGAGGCTTATTGGCTGTAAGGCAATAGTTGTGTCTTTAATCTGATTAGAATTGACGGCAAATTTGATTGATTTTGTTTTATAACCAACGTAAGAAACAATTGCTTCAAATTCCTGATTAGCAGGAACGCCGTTTATAATAAACATTCCTCTCTGATCAGTTGAAGCTCCGGTGTTGATTTCATTTATGAATACATTACAATAAACTAATACTTCTCCATTAGATGAATCGGTGACTACACCTCTTAGTTTTCCGAATTGCTGGGCATTAGAAAATTGTGAGAAGCTTAGAATTATTAATAAAACAACTTGTAGGATTTTAATAAACGTGTTCTGCAATCTAGTTTCTGTAAGAGTTATAATTAAAATGCAGAACTAATATATATTAAATCATTTTTAGAATACACACTTATTTTTTCCCAATTCATTTATAATCTTATAAGAATAGACTACCCCTGATTTCAGAGACAGAATAAATATTAAATAATTCTCAGAAAGATTATTCTTCAAGTGTACTTAAATTCCCAGGATCCAAACCTAATGCTTTAGCCTTCAGTACTCTTCGCATAATTTTTCCACTGCGAGTTTTAGGTAAAGATTCAACAATCTCAATGGTTTCCGGTTTAGCGATCGGACCAACTTCGTGACCAACATGTTGTCTCAATTCTTCAATCAGCTTATCCGATTTTTCATAACCAGTTCGTAACAAAACATAACAATGAATTGCATTTCCTTTTACATCGTGCGGCAAACCAATTGCTGCAGCCTCTGCAACGGCTTGATGACTAACCAATGCACTTTCAATTTCCGCAGTCCCGAGTCGGTAGCCTGAAACTTTTATTACATCATCAACTCTTCCGATAATCCAGAAATAACCATCCTCATCTTTACGTGCCGAATCTCCGGTCATATAATCCCCCGGATACTTGCTCCAATATTGATTTACATATTTATCAGGATCATTCCATATTGTTCTTAACATAGATGGCCAAGGCGTTTTTATAACAAGATAACCTTCTTCATTCGGTTTAACGGAATTACCAGCTTCATCAACGACATCGGCAATAATTCCTGGAAATGGTTTAGTACCTGAACCCGGTTTTAGTGGAGTACACGGCATAGGAGTTATCATAAACATTCCTGTTTCCGTTTGCCACCAAGTATCCATAATAGGACATTTTCCTTTACCAATAACTCGGTGATACCATTTCCACGCTTCAGGATTTATTGGTTCACCAACACTTCCTAATAATCTTAATGTTGATAAATTATAACGATTGGGCCAGGCATCTCCATATCTCATTAAACCACGAATTGCAGTTGGGGCTGTATACAAAATATTTATTCCATACTTCTCAATCATTTGCCACCAGCGATGTGGATAAGGATAGGTTGGTGCTCCTTCGTACATGAAAGATGTTGCTCCATTTAGTAAAGGACCGTATACGATATAACTGTGCCCCGTTATCCAACCTGGATCAGCAGCACACCAGTATCTATCTTCTTCATGAATATCAAACACATATTTTAGTGTTGTGTAAGTACCAACCATATAACCACCGTGTGTATGCATAATTGCTTTAGGCTTACCTGTTGTGCCGGAAGTATACAACATAAAAAGCGGGTCTTCTGCATCAACAATTTCAAGACATTCTGTACTGTTCGCTATCGGAAGATTAACTAATTCGTGATACCACATATCTCTTCCAAATTCCATATTTATCTGATGACCAGTTCGCTTAACTACAAGTACACTTTCAACAGTTGCCGCACGTTGTAAAGCTTCATCTGCAATTTTTTTAAGCTCTACTATTTTTCCTCTCTGATAAGCACCATCAGCGACAATTAAAACTTTTGACTGACTGTCTTCCAATCTTTCATGAAGTGCTTCTACAGAAAATCCTCCATACACAACTGAATGAATAGCTCCAATTCGTGCACAAGCTAACATACCAATCATTAATTCTGGAATTCGGCCCATATAAAGAGTAACTCTATCACCTTTTTTTACGCCAAGACTTTTAAGAACATTTGCAAAGCGGCATGTTTCTCTGTGTAATTTGAAGTACGAATAAGATCTAAACTCGCCATCTTCACCTTCCCATATCAGTGCAAGTTTATTTCTTCTCGGTGTTTGAACATGAACATCAAGACAGTTATAAGCTATGTTAGTTTTTGCACCGGTAAACCACTTGAAGAAAGGTCTATTGGAATCATCAAGTACTTTATCCCACTTAGTAAACCAGTAAAGATTCTTTGCTTCGGTTTCCCAGAATCCAATAGGGTCTTTTTCGGCAGATTTATACAAACTTTCACATTTCGCATGTGCATAATCCATTATCTCATTGGTTGGATAATAAACTTCACCGGTAAGTTTTTTTTCTGCCATTTGATGTTCCTCTATTGTGGTAGTGAATTAAAATATTTTAAAAGGAAATTAAAAGTAGTTTAGATGAGAATCAATGATGAGTTTAGCTATTTTTAGAATGCGGGACGAAATAAATCCATCCCGCTTTAAAGAACTTTAGAATTTGTTAGGCCCTGAATTTTTTATTGCATCAGAAGTACCCTCAGAATATTCTTTGAAGTTCTCAACAAACATATTAGCAAGTTTTTTGGCTTGCTCGTCATATGCATTCTTATCAGTCCAGGTATTCTTCGGATTTAATACTTCATTTGGAACATCCGGACAAGTTTGAGGAACCATTAAATTAAAAAATGGATCTTTAACATATTCAACATTCGCTAATTTGCCTTCTAATGCTGCAGTTAACATAGCGCGGGTATATTTTATTTTCATTCTATTTCCAACGCCGTATGGTCCGCCTGTCCAACCGGTATTAACAAGCCAGCAATTTACTTTATGCTTAACTATTTTTTCACCCAGCAACTTTGCATATACACTTGGATGAAGAGCCATAAAAGGAGCTCCAAAACAAGTACTGAATGTTGCTTTTGGTTCTGTAACCCCTTTTTCTGTTCCCGCAACTTTTGCAGTATATCCCGAAATAAAGTGATACATAGCTTGTTCAGTTGTAAGTTTTGATATTGGAGGAAGAACACCAAATGCATCTGCAGTGAGCATAATTATATTTTTGGGATGTCCTGCTTTTCCTTCTTCCACAATATTTGAAAGATGAGAAAGTGGATAAGCGGCGCGAGTATTTTCAGTAAATGTTTCATCATCCAAATCTAATCTTCTAGTGTGTGCATCTATCTGAACATTTTCTAACACTGTCCCGAATTTTCTTGTGCATTCATAAATCTCTGGCTCGGCTTCTTCGGATAATTTGATAACCTTAGCGTAGCATCCGCCTTCATAATTGAACACTCCGTCATCACTCCAGCCATGTTCATCATCTCCAATTAATTTTTTATTTGGATCTGCAGAAAGAGTTGTTTTACCAGTACCGCTTAATCCGAAGAACAATGCAACATCATCATCTTTACCAACATTAGCAGAACAATGCATAGACATTATACCACGAAGAGGCATAAGATAGTTCATTATTGTAAAGACTGATTTTTTAATTTCACCAGCATAACTTGTTCCGCCGATTAATACTAACCTTTTTGCAAAGTTTAATAGAATGAATACTTCCGAATTTGTGCAATCAACTTCTCTATCAGCATGAAAATTTGGCATTTGAATAATTGTAAAATCAGTTTTATGATTTGCCAATTCTGCATCGTTTGCATATCGTCTGAACATATTTCTTGCGAATAGAGTATGCCAGGCATTTTCAGTTACAACTCGGATACCTATTCTATGTTTCTCATCTGCACTTGCATAACAATCTTCTACATAAAGATCTTTACCTTGAATGTAGGCCATCATTTTGAAGTAAATTCTTTCTGCACATTCTGCAGACATTCCTTTATTTACTTTCCCCCACCAAATATTTTTTTCACTTTCGGGCTCCCGCACAATAAACTTATCATTTGGACTTCTTCCTGTATGATAACCTGTTCTTACAACCAATGGTCCCAAATGAGCAAGTAAACCTTCTCGCCTTCTTATAACTTGTTCATATAGTGCAGGAGTTCCATAATTATAAAAAACCTCGCGAGTGTTTCTTATTCCTATCGATTCAAGTTCTTCCATCAACTTAACTTTTTTGATCATAAATTTTCCTTAAAATTTTTTAATGTTTATATATTGAAACAGTGACTTAACTAAATCTCATTTCAATCTAATCAGTTTTTTCTTAAAATGTTAACCAGATCATATTCAATTTTTTCTTCAGAATAAAATGCTTCTCCAAATTTTTTACCGATTGAAAATCCATAAAATTCCGCACGTGATTTAATATAGTTAAGAAACTCCGGGCTGCTTATAAAAGTTTCTGGTTCCCTACTCTTTGGATCATGAAATTGGGTGGAATAACATTGCACCGATTTCATTTTAAGTTCCATAGTTTCTGAGATATCAACTATAAAGGTTGGATCAAAAGTGTAAGTCTGCATATAGTAAAATACTTTTTGAGGTCTGTAATGATTTTGAGGCACTTCCTTATCAAACGTTTTTATCTTTGATAATCCCGTTGAAAACATTGCGCGTTTAATTAATTGACTCGCATCAATATGATCTGGATGGCGATCATTAAAATAAGGAGCAAATACAATTTTGGGTTTAAACTTTCTTATCTCAATAATTACCTTCATCAGATTCTCTTTTGAGTTTCTAATATCACCATCAGGAATTTCTAGATTTTCCCTTACCGCAACCTTTAAAGCTATTGCAGCATTAAAGGCTTCACGCTGCCGAGTTTCCGGTGTGCCTCTGGTACCAAGTTCACCACGAGTTAGATCAATGATGCCAACTTTGAGATCACTTTTGGTAAGCTTTGCAATTGTTCCTCCCATAGCAAGTTCTGCATCATCTGGATGAGCAGCAAAAATCAGAACGTCTAAATTCATTTTCTCCTTAAACTTTTATTTTAACTGTTTGAACATAAAAATTTTTCTATATGTTTGCTAATGAATAGACACAAGTTTTGACTTGGTTAACATTCTTTTTTCTACTAAATAAAAAAAATTGTTTGTTATTTTATCACTTGTTTTTATCTTCAATCCGCAAATCCGATTATTTAATCATAATTTATTCAGTGAGGTTTCAGGATGAAGGTTTTCTTTACAGCACTATTTTCTGTCTTTCTTACCACAGCTACATTTTCACAATTTTATACTTGGGAATTAAAACAATCAGGCAGCAGTCTTGGTGGCCCAATTGATGTTGAATTGTTTAATGCAAATAATGTTTATTATGGATCTGATAATAAAGTATACAAAAGTACTGATCGAGGTGAAACCTTTACCCAAATGGGAATTAATGTTCCTCAAGCAACAGAAATAAAATGTGTAATTGTAGATAACTTTAATCCTTCCACAATTGTTGTTGGAATTGAGGGTACAACAGATAAAGTAGTTAAGACAACGAATTCAGGATCTTCTTGGACTATTACAGCTGATGGCTTATCATTCTCTTTCTTTGGAATTCCTATTACACAAGATCCAACTCATCCGGATACCCTTTATATGATGAATGGAACAAATTTTTCTCGCTCAACTGATTTCGGTTCTACTTGGACAACTATTTCAACAAGTGTTGGTTCAAATAGTGCTCCTTGTGATATTGAAGTCTTTCCTGACACATCCATTATTCTTGTAGGTGATAATGGTACTGGAATATTTAGAAGTACTGATTATGGCATAACATGGGCTCAAACTTATAGTACATCTGGAGAGATCCCAACAATCTCAGTTGATTTCCAAAATCCGGGAATTGCCTGGGCAACTAAATGGAGTGGCGGCGGCGGTATGCTTAAGTCAACAAATTTTGGTCAAACGTGGACGCTTGTTCCTTATTTTGGATCAATTAATATGTGGGGAATCCATATTCAAGAATCAGATGGAAAAATAATTTTGGCTAACAGTTATTCAACTTCTCCCGGAAGCTGGAGATCTACCGATGCTGGTGCTACCTGGATTCCTATTAACATTCCGGCTTCAGGATATCAGGTTGTTTCAATTGATTCTATGACACAGTTTGCAGCACAAGGAGGCGGATTTTATAAACTTGATTCACCTTATTTTATACCAGTCGAACTAATTTCATTCAGCGCCTCTACTGTTGATGGAAATACAACTCTAAATTGGACCACCGCAACTGAGTTGAACAATCTTGGTTTTGAAATCGAGAAAAGCATTAATAATGAAATATTCGAAAGAATTGGGTTTGTTCCAGGATACGGAACGACATCAGAAAGTAAGAGTTATAATTTTTTTATTTCTAATCTGCCGTCTCAAAAAACTTTTTACAGATTAAAACAGGTAGATTTTGACGGAACTTTCGAATATTCATCATCCGTAGAAGTTATGGGAGTTACACCAGTGGAATTCTTCTTAAAACAGAATTATCCTAATCCCTTTAATCCTTCTACAAAAATTGGATTTACTCTCCCAATTGAGAGTAATGTTAAGATTACAGTTTATAATTTGATAGGACAAAAAGTAGGAGAATTGGTTAACTCTAAATTCTCAGCCGGAAATCACTCAGTTGATTTTAATGCTTCTAACTTATCAAGCGGAATTTATCTATACAAGATTGAAGCAGGAAATTTCACATCTGTTAAAAAGATGCAGTTGATGAAATAGTTTTAATATGTATTTGACAAAAGGATTTAAATCTTTAATGGTTTAAATCCTTTTTCTTTTTAAACCTCTGTCTTATTTTTGATTAAGCAATCAAGAAAGAATCTTATGAAAAGTTTAATATCGATTTTCTTATCACTCCTAATTTTATCAACTATAGAAGCACAAACAATGAAAACAGCATTTATCAATGGAAAGATTTACACTGTAAATGAAAATCAGCCGTTAGCTCAGTCAGTTATAGTTGAAGGCAATAAAATTTTATTTGTAGGATCAGATATTGAAGCAAAACAATTTATCGATTCCAACACAAAGGTGATTGATCTTTATGGTAAACTAATGCTGCCTGGATTCATCGATAATCATGTTCATTTTATCAGTGGTGGATTTTATTTACTTGGAATCGATTTACGTCCTGCAAATTCTACAACTGAATTTAGAACTATTTTAAGAGAGTATGTATCAAAGTATCCTAATAAATGGATTACCGGAGGCTATTGGGATCATGAAAAATGGGAAGTAAAAGAACTTCCAACCAAAGAAATGATTGATGACATAGCGCCAAATACTCCGGTCTTTGTTGAAAGATTAGATGGACACATGGGGCTTGCTAATTCTTATGCGATGAAACTAGCTGGTATTACAAAAGACACTGAAAGCCCTGATGGCGGATTGATTGTGAAAGATCCAAAAACGGGAGAACCAACAGGTGTCCTAAAAGATAATGCAATGAACTTTATCTATAATATCATTCCCTCTGCAACATCACAGGAAAATTATGATGCAGCACTAGCAGCATTGGAAGAAGCTAAAAGTTTAGGAATTACAAGTGTTCAGGATATTACATTTGAAGATGCGCTTACAACATTCAAAAAGTTAAAAGAAGAAGGAAAACTTACTTGCAGAATTTTTACTCGTTGGCCTATTTCTGATTATAAGAATCTTGTAGATAAAAATATTAATATTGGTTATGGTGATGACTTTATAAGAATGGGTTCACTAAAAGCATTTGCTGATGGTTCACTAGGTTCGAGCACAGCCTGGTTTTTTGAAAGATATAATCAGGATACGACTACAACAGGTTTGCCTATGGATATTATAACCGATGGCAGTATGGAGAAATGGGGACTAGATGCTGATAAAAATCATTTGCAGCTTTCAGTTCATGCAATAGGAGACAAAGCAAATTCTTATATGCTCGATTTATATGAAAAGATAATCAAGCAAAATCCTAAATGGGATCGAAGATTTCGGTTAGAGCATGCACAGCATGTAAGAATTGAAGATATAAAAAGATTTGCTGAACTTGGAGTGATAGCATCCGTACAACCTTACCATTGCATTGATGACGGAGTTTGGGCTGAGAAGCGAATTGGACCTGAAAGAATTAAATACACTTATCCATTTAAATCGTTTTTAGATGCAGGTGTAAAAATGTGTTTTGGCACCGATTGGTACGTTGCTCCCTTAAATCCTTTGCTTGGAATTTATGCAGCTGTAACCAGAAGAACTTTAGATGATAAAAATCCAGATGGATGGATTCCAGAACAAAAGATTTCTGTTGAAGATGCAATTAAATGTTATACTATAAATTCAGCTTATGCCTCTTTTGAAGAAAATATTAAAGGCACAATTGAAACAGGAAAACTTGCTGATCTTATAATTTTAAGTGACGATATTCTAACGATAGATCCGAATAAAATAAAAGATGTAAAAGTTGAAATGACAATGTTTGATGGTAAAGTTATTTACAATAAATAGTTAATTCTATTAATGAACTTGGTATACAGGTGGTTTGAATATTTATTTTTTCTTTTTAGTTTATTTGCACACTAATCCAAGGAAAAACATGAAATTATTACAGTTATTCATTCTTACATTTGTTCTTAGTATTTCTTTTAGTTTGATTGACATATCATATTCACAATCAATTTATTTCTGTGAAGGTGTTGATGATGATGGTCAGCCAATTAATGAAAGTTCTGTTTTTACAATCCCTAAAGATGGCGGATATTTATATGTGCTGGTACAACTGCCATTCGAAATTGACTGCGGGGAAGTTGGAATTGAAATCTATAGAAACGGGAAGCATGATAACACGATTGATATGGATACAGAATTTAACTGGACATGGTTTTATAAACAGATCACATTTTATAAATCGGGAGAATACAGTATAGAGATATATGATTATTGCAATAACGAGTTTGTAGCATCAGGAACAGTTGAGATTAATAAGGATTAGTTATTTTAGAGTTAAGTTTGTTATAACCCAGTTTAATAAGCTGGGTTTTTTTATTTCCTTAACACAATTCCTATCCAATCATCCAATTTCAAATAATCAATTTCGCTAAATCCAATTTCAGAAAATTTGAAATTAATTGCTTCCCTATCCATTTCAAGTAAACCCGAAAGAATTAAAACTCCATTTTGTTTTATTCTTGATTCAAATCCTTCGGCAAGTTCTAATAATATATTTTTTTGGATATTTGCAATCACCAAATCGAATTCTTTTTCAGTAATTTCTTTTAATTCACATTTTCTGATTTCAACTTTCTTTTGTACGTCATTTAACTGCGTATTTTCAATTCCATTATCATAGCACCATTCATCAATATCAAAGGCAATTACACTTTCTGCACCTAGTTTTGCTGCAGCAATACCAAGAATTGCTGTCCCTGAACCAGCATCCAAAACTTTCATACCCGGCTTTAAATATTTTTCTACAAATAATAAGCATATTTTAGTTGTTTGGTGATCTCCCGTACCGAAGGACATTTTGGGATCTAACGTTAAAACAGTTTCACCGGGCTTTGCTTCATAATCTTTAAATGTTGGTTTGATAACAATATTATCTGTAACACGAACCACTTCCCTGCTGTTCTCCCATTCTTCATTCCAGTTTTTTTCAACAATATAATTTTCCTGAACAGAAAATTCACGTAATAGTTTATTTTCTTTTAGATGTTGCAGTTCATTTTCTATTGCTTTAGTTGTAACATTTTGATCCTGTGCAAAAACTTTTATACAATTAACTTCTTCGTTAATGCCGTCTATGTTAAGTTCCCACAAAATTGAAGATAGAATTTCAACATTAAATGGTTCGGATGTTATAATATATTCTTTATATGATTTTTTCATTGATACCAAGGATTTTTATGTAAAACATTTGTTCTGAACTCGTTTCGAAATCTTAATTATGACTAGAAGCTGAAACATGTTCAGCTTAACAAAAAGACCTTATTTTATTTCTGATAATACTTTGCAAATTTCATCCTGCAATTCTCTTGCTTTGGTGGATGATCCAACATAATTCTGCATCATAATTGAAAATGCTATTGTATGATTTTTTATTGTCGTTAAATAACCAGACAAGGTACTGACTCCGGTTAAAGTTCCAGTTTTTGCATGCACGTTATTTTCTGCTAGTGTCTTTTTCATTCTATATTCAAGAGTTCCATCAACCCCGGCAATTGGGAATGAATCATAAAGTATTCTATACAATTCAGGTTTTTCATTATAAAAATATTTTAAAATTGAAACGAATAAATTGGTACTAACAACATTGTAATGTGATACTCCGGAACCATCTACCAACCGATAATCTTTTGGATCTAATCCAATTTGCTCAATCATCTTTTCGAGAACCTTAATTCCGTTTTTTGCATTTGCAGGTTTTCCATAAAACATTTCAGATAGGGCAAGCAGAGTCATTTCTGCACTAAGATTATCACTTTCTTTGTTAAGATTTACGATGACATCAGAATATTTTCTGCTGAAAGATGTAAGAAATATTTCAGTTCCATTCAAGTGTCTAGTTTCTAAATTTCCTAAGACTTTTACCCAATTTGAATCCAATACTTCAGAAAGAACTTTTAGGAAAAATAGTTCAGGATTGAGAACATTAACTTTTGTTGAGTATGTTTTATTGTCATCCTTCCCAACAATTTTGATTTCATTTTTTCGTTCTAACCAGTTTCGATCTATGAAAAGTTCTTCATCAGTTTCGATTCTTTTAATGTCTATATATTTTGATTTGGGATTTGTTGTTATCAATTTTTCTTTACTATCATAGTTTACCTCAACACAATTGTCATTGAGATTTAATGCACTCAAATAAGGTGCATCGGAGGATGGATCATCATCCCACATCCATCCTTTGCCCCAATGGAGTGAATCTTTGAACGAAACATCACCATAAATGTTTCCAGTAATCACGGAAATATTTAAGGATTTAATCGCATCAACAAATGTGTACAAATCCTTAGTAACAAAATCAGGATCACATGCACCATTAATAAAAATATCCCCATAAAGTGTATCATTAGAAATATAGCCATCATAGTACAAATCTGTTTGAAAGTTGTAATCTGGGCCTAGATATAATAATCCTGCAGCAGATGTTATTACTTTCATATTTGAAGCAGGGCGCAATAAAATAGTTTCATTTTTTTGATATAACGTTTTATTTGCTGTTAAATCTTCAACCTGAATTGAAACAAGGCAACTTTCAAAGAATTTATCCTTTAGAACATTATCAATTTTTGATTTTATGGATTGCGGATATGCAGATACAATTAAGATCGTTAGGAAGAAAAATATTTTTTTCATTAGTTAACTTTCAAAGTTAAAACAGTTCTAACTTACACTGGAATGACTGAACGAATTTATCTTAAAAATAGTGACGCACTCTAAACTCTACACCAATTTCATCTTCAACAACTTTACGTGATTTTTCTATTTCTACTTCATCTAAAGATACAACACTCATCACAACTTTTTTGACAAAAGATTTAGCCAATCCTGCAAACTTCTTCATTTCATCAAAATGATCTTCACTAACTCTCATCAACTCTGAATACTGTTTTGAATTGAATGAATTAAAGCTAATAGAAACGACATCAATAATATCTTTCATCTCAGGAGTTATGTCTCTTTTGTTGATCATATTTCCGTGCCCGTTAGTATTAATTCTTGTTTTGCCGCCATTCGCTTTAACATACTTTGCAACTTCTTTAACGACATCCCAGCGAATTGTTGGTTCGCCATATCCGCAAAAAACAACTTCATCATATTTTGATGGATCACCAATTTCCTTAATATAAATATCAGATGTTGGTTCTTCCGATTTTGTCATCCCAAGATTGTAACCGTGTAAAAACGGATCTTCTTTTCGTCTGCAAAATGTGCAATCAGCATTACAACGATTCGTAACATTTATATAAAGAGAATTACCAAGTAAATATGTAAAACTTATTTTGGGTGCTTTTCCGATTCCAAAAAATCTAAATGTATTTAACGAGGTTATTCTTGCAACTTCTTCCATGGATATTTTGTGGACATCTGCAACTTGTTGAGCTACATAGCTAACATAGGAAGGTTCATTTCTTTTTCCGCGAAATGGCACAGGAGTCATAAAAGGTGAATCTGTTTCAAGCATTAAATGATTTAAATCTATGTGACTAAGAATTTCTCTCAATCCATCACTTTTTTTAAAAGTAATATTTCCTGTAAAAGAAATAAAATGATTCATCTTCATAAACTCTAAAGCATCGCTTAGCGAACCATTATAACAGTGAAATTGCGCTTTTAATCCAGTTCCGCAATAACTCTGAATAATATCCATCATATCACCATCAGAATCACGATTATGAATGACAACGGGGAGTTGAAGTTTTATTGCTAGATCTAGTTGGGATTTAAATGCTTTTATTTGTTGATCCTGAGGAGAAAAATCATAGTAATAATCCAAACCAATTTCACCAATCGCAACAACTTTTGGATGTTTAGCAAGTTCTTCGATCTCAAATAGTAAAGATTCATTCCATTCTTTTGTATCGTGTGGATGGATTCCAACAGTTGCGTAAATTTGTTCGTACTTCTCAGCAAGCGTAATTGCTTCTTTTGCTGTCTTTATATCTGTGGCAGGAACAACAATAAAATCAACACCATTATCCTTTGCTCTTTGTATTACTTCATCAACATCTTCTTTGAAGTTCTCAAAAAATAAATGAGCATGAGTATCAATAAACATTATACAACTTCACCAATCAATAAAGGATGTTCATGAACATCGTGTGCAGCCTGAAAAGTTATAATTTTATCTTCTTTTGAAATCACAGCGATCAATCCAATTCCGCAATTAAAAACTTTATGCATTTCCTCATTGGATATATTTGCGGTCTGTTGAATCAGTTTAAATATAGCAGGCATTTCCCAATTGCCCCAATGAATTAATAATTCTAAACTTTTTGGAATTATGCGAGATGTATTCCCAATAATCCCGCCACCTGTAATGTGAGATAAACCCTTAACATCAACAGAATTCTTTAGTGCTGTAATAAGTGGTAGATAAGATTTATGAACTTTTAGTAATTCATCACCAAGTGTGTTATTAAGTTCAGGAATAAAATCTTGCACACTATATTTTTCCAACAAAACTTTTCTAGCCAGCGAATAACCATTTGTGTGCAAACCGTTTGATGGAAAACCAATCAGCAAATCACCTTTTTTAATTTTCTTGCCA
>CALLZX010000427.1 GCA_937858935.1 uncultured Ignavibacteriales bacterium
TCCCTTGGGATGATTCACATCATCCGGAATTTTCTATGACAGATGGTGTACCCGATGGAAGATTTATTTTTATTAATGGAAATAATACGCCGCGTGTGGCAAAGATTGATTTAAAGGAATTTGAAACAACAGAAATTATTGAAATACCAAATTCTGCGGGCAACCACGCCTCACCATTCGTTACCGAAAACACAGAATACATTATTGCCTCAACTAGATTTAGTATTCCAATCCCTCAAAGTGATGTCTCAATTTCGTCCTACAAAGAAAATTTTAAAGGGACAATCAGTTTTATTAAGCTTGATCCAAAGACGGAAAAAATGAATCTGGAATTTCAGATAATTGTACCCGGATTTAATTATGATCTTGCACACGCTGGTAAGGGTCCATCACACGATTGGGCTTTTTTTACTAGTTACAATAGTGAACAGGCAAATTCACTTCTAGAAATTAATGCTTCAAAAAATGATAAAGATTTCGTTGCAGCGGTTAACTGGAAAAAAGCTGAGCAATATCTAAAAGAAGGTAAGGCTAAAACATACGATGCCGAGTATTATAGAAATTATGTTGATCATAAAACCCAGATAGCTGTTTCAGAAAAAAATAATCAGGTAAAAGTTCTTGATCCTAAAGATTGCCCCGGTATGATGTATTATCTGCCAACTCCAAAATCACCACACGGCGTTGATGTTGATCCAACTGGTGAATACATTGTTGCTGGTGGAAAACTTGCATCAGTAATTCCTGTTCATTCATTCACCAAAATGATGAAAGCTATTGAAGAAAAACAATTTGATGGTGAAATTGCTGGTATACCAATATTAAAATATGATGCAGTAGTTGCCGGCGAAGTTAAAGACCCAGGTCTTGGACCTTTACATACAGAGTTTGATGACAACGGATATGCATACACCTCAGCATTCATCTCTTCTGAAATAGTAAAATGGAAGGTTGGAACCTGGGAAGTCGTTGATAGAATTCCGACCTATTATTCAATTGGACACTTGTGTATTCCTGGTGGTGATAGTAAAAAGCCTTATGGCAAATATGTTATCGCGTTGAATAAAATTACAAAGGATAGATATCTTCCAACCGGACCTGAGTTAACTCAATCTGCACAGCTTATTGATATTACGGGAGAAAAGATGAAACTTCTTCTTGATTTTCCAACTGTTGGTGAACCGCACTATGCACAAGCAATTCCTTCCGACTTAATTATGAAAAACTCAGTTAAGTTTTATAAGATCGAAGAAAATGGAAATCCTTATGCTGTAAAAGGAGAAAAAGATTCTCGTGTTGAAAGAAAAGGTAATGAGGTTCATATTTATATGTCAGCGATGAGAAGCCATTTTTCACCTGATAATATTGAAGGTGTTAAAGTTGGTGATGTTGTGTATTTCCATATAACTAATCTAGAGCAGGATTGGGATGTTCCGCACGGATTCGCTGTTAAAGGAATGAATAATTCTGAATTACTAATAATGCCCGGTGCAACACGAACGATTAGATGGGAGCCAAAAAAAGTTGGAGTTTATCCATTCTATTGTTCTGATTTTTGCTCTGCTTTACACCAAGAAATGCAAGGATATGTAAGAGTATCGCCCTCAAACTCAAATGTGCCATTAGCCTTTAGTTTAGGGAATTAAAAATTATTTCGGAGGGATGTAGATCGCGTCCCTCCAAACATTTTTAGGATAATGATGAATACTAAATCGAGAATTATGGTGGCAGTCGCTGCACTAATACTTATTCTAACTTTCTTTTTTCCGCTTTGGACTATCGATTTGAATGCGCCACAATATCCAGAAGGTTTAGGAATTAGAATTTGGCTTGATAAGATTTCTGGAATGAAACCCAATGATTTGCAAAGCATTAACGGCTTAAATCATTACATCGGAATGAAAGTTATTGATCCGGAGTCAATACCTGAATTAAAGATAATGCCTTACATTATTATTTTTATGATAATATTTGGATTATTTAATGCTTATATAAAAAGTAGAAAGTTAATTTATATATGGTTAATACTTTTTATAATTCTTGGAGTAATTGGTATGTACGATTTTTATATGTGGGAATATGATTATGGACATCAACTAAATCCAGATGCTCCAATAAAGGTACCAGGAATGACATATCAGCCCCCGCTTATTGGCTCAAAACAATTATTAAATATTTCGGCGGTTTCATTACCATCGACTGCGGCAATAGTAATATTTGTTTCAATTTTTCTTAACATAATAGCATTATATGTAGATACTAAAGGAAAAAAGCATGAGAATTAAGAATTTTGTTCTGGGAATTTCATTGATTACTGTTTTAAACATCTCATGCAGTAAAGGTCCCCAACAAATCAACTATGGAGAAGACGAATGCGAGTTTTGCAAAATGATGGTTATGGATAAACGATATGGTGCAGAGTTAGTTACTGATAAAGCAAAGATATATTTCTTTGATTCAATAGAATGTTTAGTTGGCTATTTAGATAATAAAAAATTAAATAAAAATAATTATTCTTCAGTTTGGGTTGGCAATTATGCTAATCCCGGAAATCTTATAGATGCAAGTAAAGCTATTTATTTAAAGAATGACGAACTTCGAAGTCCAATGGGATTAAATGCACTTGCTGTCGAAAGTAAAGAACAATTCGATTCCATTTTTAATCAATATGGCGGAAAACAATTAAAGCTTGAGGATTTGTTTGAGTTAGTAAGAGAAATGTAAAATGAGTTTTAACCTCAAACAATTTATAACCAGTTTTCTTATAATCTTACTCATCTCAAATTCCTACGCTAAGAAAATCATAGTTGATAAAAAATCTGATGTTAATACAATCAAATCTGCAATTGCAATTGCAAAACCTTTTGATGAAATAATTATCAGCGGAGGAATTTATGCCGAGGGAAATATAATTATTGATAAGCCTCTTAGAATAATTGGAAGTAACTTTCCTACAGTCGATGGGGAAGGACATCACGAGATTTTCACTATTCATTCTGATAATGTTTTTATAACAGGTATCGTCTTTAAAAATGCAGGTGTAGATTATCTTAAAGAAAATGCCGCTGT
>CALLZX010000428.1 GCA_937858935.1 uncultured Ignavibacteriales bacterium
AATCTTTTGATATGAAATTATTTACTCCTTCTCAAATCGTAAAGGAACTTGATAAATATATAATTGGGCAGACTGAAGCTAAACGTGCGGTTGCAATTGCAATCCGTAATCGTTGGAGAAGACAGCAGGTTAAAGATATTCTTCGCGAAGAAATTATGCCGAACAATATTATTTTAATTGGTCCCACCGGAGTAGGAAAAACAGAAATTGCGCGTAGACTTGCAAAACTTTCTCAAGCTCCATTTGTAAAAGTTGAAGCTTCAAAGTTTACAGAGGTTGGATATGTTGGCAGAGATGTGGAATCAATGGTGCGCGATCTTATTGAGGTTGGAGTTAACCTGGTTAAGGCAGAAAAAGCAGTTGAAGTTCAGGCAAAGGCAGATGAACTTGCTGATGAAAGAGTACTTGATATTTTGATTCCACCTGTTCGAAAAACTCAAACAGCTCCTGTCGTTCAGGAGGGTGAAGAGCAGCCTGCAAACGGTGAAGAGAACGAGGCTTATCAAAATCAAAAAACCCGCGAGTGGATGAAACTTAAAGTTAAAAGCGGTGAGATGGATGATAAGATGATTGAGTTTGATTCTCAGGCACAGTCATCAATGGGTATGCAAGTGCTTGGACCGTTTGGTATGGATGATATGGGAATTAACATTCAGGAAATTATGGGCAACATTATGCCTAAGAAAAGAAAGAAGAGAAAAACTACTGTTAAAGAAGCCAGACAAATTCTTGCACAGGAAGAAATGCAAAAACTTATTGATATGGATGTTGTACAGAAAGAGGCTATAGAGAGAGTTGAAAATTCCGGGATGATATTTATTGATGAGATTGATAAAGTTGCTGGCGGCGGTAAAGGACAAGGCCCCGATGTTAGTCGTGAAGGTGTGCAGCGTGATCTTCTTCCGATAGTTGAAGGCTCAAATGTAAATACGAAATACGGCGTAGTAAGAACTGATCACATTTTATTTATTGCATCAGGAGCTTTTCATGTTTCAAAACCATCAGATTTAATTCCTGAGTTACAAGGTAGATTTCCTATCCGTGTAGAACTTAATAGTTTAAATGAAGATGATTTTGTTCAGATACTAACTACTCCGCAAAATGCATTGTTAAAACAATACGGTGCTTTGTTAGAAACTGAAGGAGTAAAACTTAGTTTTAGCAAAGATGGAATAAGAGAAATTGCTAGGATTGCAACAGAAGTAAACGAGCAGGTTGAAAATATTGGAGCAAGAAGATTGCACACAATACTTACAACTTTACTTGATGAAATACTTTTTGATGTGCCGGATAAAATTCCATCAGACACAGTTAAGATTGATGCAAAGTTTGTAAAAGATAAATTAGAAAAAATTGTTAAAGACAGAGATCTGAGTAAGTTTATTTTATAAACATTTTTAAGACCCCTCACATTTGAGGGGTTTTTTGTGAACAAACAGCAAATAATAATTTCTTTACTTTCCAATATTCATTTCTTAAGTTTGAAGTAGGTATCACATTATAAGGGGTGCGTTATGAAACAGTTCGGGTTAGTATTTGTAGTTGTTCTTTCTTTAAAATTCAATCTATATGCTCAATGGCACTGGCAAAATCCTACCCCTATTGGAAAACCAATATACGATATGACTTTTACAGATAGTCTAAATGGTTATATATGTGGCTATGGTGGATTAATTCTTAAAACTAATGACGCGGGACTACACTGGAAAGAAATAGAGGTTCCTACTAAGGGACTGATTTTTCGAATATTTTTTATAAACAAAGATGTTGGTTGGTATTTATCTTATGAAGATATGACATTGTATAAGTCATCAGATGCCGGTGAATCTTGGGAGGTTGTAAGCAGTTTCTCTCCCAAATATGTGACTACAATTTGTTTTATTGATGAAATAAATGGATTTGCAGGTGGATATTACAATTTATTAAGAACTACAGATGGCGGTCAGACTTGGTATGAAGATACTAATGTTGGTAATGCATATTCTTT
>CALLZX010000429.1 GCA_937858935.1 uncultured Ignavibacteriales bacterium
GAAGCATCTTAGCATAAGCTCTGGCAATTTTAATTCCACCAACATCCGGAGAAACAACTGATAGATTTTCTGATAAATTGCTTAAATGATTCAAAAATATTGATGATCCATAAAGATGATCAACCGGAAGATCAAAAAAACCTTGAATCTGTGAAGCATGCAAATCCATTGTCATTACTCTATCTGCACCGGCCTCAGTAATAAGATTAGCCATTAACTTTGCTGTTATTGAAACACGAGGCTGATCTTTTCTGTCTTGTCTAGCATAACCAAAATATGGGATAATTGCTGTTATCCTTTTAGCAGAGGCTCTTCTGGCTGCATCGATCATAATTAAAAGTTCAAGTAAATTTTCAGCAGGAGGATTAGTTGATTGAATTAAAAAAACTTCTCTTCCTCTAATATTCTCACCAAACTTCACCCAAATTTCACCATCACTGAACCTTTTTAATTCAAGCATTCCTAATGGTATACCAATGGATTCAGCAATTTTTTCTGCTAACGGAAGATTTGAGGTTCCTGCAAAAATCATGTAACCACTTGATGACATCGGTACTGCTCTATAAAATTAAAAATAGGTGCTAAATATAACCAAAGAGGTAAGTTATGTCAATAAAATTAACCACTTACAGTACTATAAGATAATTTAATCTTTCTTCTTACGTATTAGAAAGAAAATAACAATTATTAAGACTAAACCGGCAAGAATATATATCCAATAAGGTGTTTCTTTTAGTTTAAAAGGCTTAAATGTAACTGAAATAGTTTTACCTCGACCTATTTCAGATAAAGAGTATGACCAGGTTAAATTATTACCACTCTTATTAGTTGCGTTGTGGGTGATAATATCGCCACGGATTTCATAGTTATAGGTTACGCTATATGCACTCCCATCTATTCCGAAGCCTGTGGTGACTGGTGGTATAAATTGTGAAAATATTTTTTGGCCGGATGCACCATCTTCTAGAAGAAATCTAGACTGAGCAAAGGCATTAGCAGTATTTAAAGAGTCAACATAATTAAAGCTCAATTCTATATTAGCATGAACTGTAGAATCAATTGTATCTGAATAAGTTGTTACATTAATAATATTTACAAATTCCGAAGAAAATTCTTCTCGAATTGAATCTGGATTAAATATTTCAAGATTTAATATTGTTGCCACACTACTTGTATCTGAAAATTTCATCCAATAATTAATTTGCATATTTCCTGAACCATCAGGATAAATTGTTGTATTCTGAACGTAGTTTAAACAGCCTGTTATAAACAGCACTGATAGCAGTGAAGATAGTATGAGCTTTTTCAATTTGTTGATTTCTTCTAATTAAGTATTGAATTTTTAATTAAACCAAATTTATAGAACATTCTATAATTATTCATTATGTTTGGCACTAAAAATTAGGAGATTATTTTGCCTACTTATGATTATAAATGTTTAAAGTGTGATAAGAGATTTGAATTTTTTCAGTCGATGATGGATGAACCACTAGAGAATTGTCCGGATTGTAATGGAGAATTAAAAAGATTAATTGGTTCTGGTGCAGGTGCTATATTTAAAGGTACCGGCTTTTATCATACAGACTATAAAAATTCAGCCAGATCTTCTGATGCAAAAGGATCAGAAAAAACTAAACCCACAGAAAAAATATCCAAGGAAATTAAAACAGAGAAAAAAAGTACTACTGATAAATAAATTTCATCAGTAGTATTTTCAAAATTAAAAATCTGCCCCTATGGAGAAATAAAAAATAGGTTTAGCAAATCTGTTTGCATTGTATGCCCATGCGATATCAAATCTTGTTAGAAAACCAATGAAATAAACTCTAGTACCAACACCTGTACCCATAAGCAGATCATTAGTTTCCAAATTTCCAAGTTCATTTCTTCTAAATAACTGGATTGCACTTGTATTATTCCAAGCTGTTCCCGCATCAATATAAGCTACACCAAGTATGTTACTAAATAAAACTGGTAGTGGTCCTGGAACCAAATATCGAATTAAAGGAAATCTGAGTTCGTAATTCATTAAAAAATATTTTGAACCGATTTGCTCAGAATAGTTATAACCGCGTAATGGTAGAACTGCAGTTAAAAATGCATAATCACTTGTTGATTCTATTGGTATCTCAGAAGTTGCAAAGGATCTATTTATCCAATTCTCTATACCGCCAAGGAAAAATCTTTGTGAATTCGGACCACCTGAATAACCACCCGAAAACCTTATAACAAATGAATAATCTGTCCAGAATCTTAAATAAGTTCTGTAATCAAAGGTTAGCGAATAAAAACTTAGTTTACTATCACTAATACCAGGATTACCATATGCTTCGATTCTATACCTAGTACCTTGAATTGGAGAAGTGTAACCCCACATAACATTATCATGAACAAATGCTATTGAGGGAACAACATAAGAAGCCTCATCAGAAGGGACAGAAAGATTATCCAGATTTTCTCCTTTTACATTTAACCATGTCAGTCCTCCATCAAACCTGTAAAAACGATTTAATGGCACACTAGCAGAAAGACTAAGTCCAAAACTTCTGTATCGATATAGATTTATGTAATTCCCTCTTACCAAATTCACAAAACGAGCAGTATGAAATCCTTGCACACCATAATCAATCTTTCCTCCTAAATAATAATAGGCAAGCCCGTAATCACTATTCTTTAAATCAATCTGTAATCCAGTAACACCGACTATTCTATGTTCTCCGAGTACGTCACTAAAAGAAAGAACTGTTGAACCAATTAATCCATAAAAAGTACTATAACCAGCATTGGCATATATTAAATCCGGACCAAATGTAATTTTATATTTATTTACTCTGTAATTACCATCTGTATCTAAATTATCTTTAGGAATAAAAAGTGAGTCGTTGGCATAGACTTTTTCTTTTGATGAATCTTCTTTTCCGAATACAAAATTGGAAAAGTCTTTACCTACATTCTGAGATGATGAGTCAACTTCAACAACATCCCCTGTAAATATTTTAATTTCATCATCTTCCGCAGGTAAAACATTTTTTACATTATTTTCTTCTACAACTTCTTTATTTTCAGATTTTTTGTTTCTCAACTCTTCAAGTTTTGTGAAATATAAAGTTGGTGGTAGAGTATCAAGTTCTGTTTTTGGTTCGAAAGGATTATCTAGCATAAAAAGATTAAACACTGATTCATAAAGCGTTGAGAAAACTAATTTCTTGGTATCCTTTGATAAAGACAATTGATAAAGACCACTTATAGAATTTGTAATAGGTTTTAGTGGTGTACTGATTACTAAATCATCTGACTTAATTGATTTAGTGTATATATTATTTATTCCGTTAAGATCAGAAATAAGAATTAGATTTTCACCGTTTACTTCTTCTCTAGGTGAAGTTTCATCGCTTAATGGAAGATCTGTAATTCTAACAATTTTAGCATCGGCAAGAACATATTTGTATATATCCTTTTGTGTATAATTATGTTGTGATATCTTAAAATCAGGAGGTAATTGCTTTCCGTCTAATTTATCGACTCTGTCTGATGAAAAATAAATCGCTTTATCATCATAAGACCATGAAGGATCGAAATCACTAAAGATATCTTTAGTTAAATTTATTATTTCTTGAGTTTCAAAATTGTATGTATATAAATCAGACTGTCTTGCATCTTGACCGATAAAGGCAAGATACTTGCCATCATTAGACCAGTTTACACTTTCCACAGCATCAAATTTAATATTTAGAATTTCACGATCTCCGGATTCTACATCAAATATATAGATTGCATCAAAACCACTGCGTTTTGCTGAAAGAGCTATTTTGGTTCCATCAGGAGACCAAGTTAGTCCTGGAGTTAAAATATTTAATTCTTCAAAATCCGGAATTTGATTTCCTTCAACAATTCTCTCTATGGTCTTTCCTGTTAATGCATCCATTAAATAAAGACCCCAGTAATAATCGCGATTTGATATAAATGCTATTTTATCTCCTTGTGGTGAAAGCGTTGGAGAAGTATTATAAAATCCTTTATCCTTTTCAGGATCAGTCAATCGTTTTGCAAAATCTTCCGGATCATCTCTTACAGCAACATCTGGCCAAAAAGTTTTTTTGATATCTTTTCTCCATCTTTCGCCAAGCTCTTTAGTATCTATGCCAAGTGTGGCTTTTATACCTTCTTCAACGCTGCCAATACCTTTTATTTTATTAACCAGTTCACCAATTTTTTCTTTACCATATTTATTTGCGATATAATAAAAAACAGATTGTCCTCCGCGATATGCAAAATATCCACCGAGCTGATTTATCTCAGGAAGATATTCACTTACTGAAGCATCGCGGATAAACATATCTGTATCAACATCCCATCCAAGGGCCTCGTATTCAGCTAATCCCTCGCTAAACCATAAAGGGAATTGTAAAGTTATATTATTGGCTATAATATTTTGAATTGATCCTCCATAAAACATATCATTCATTACGGCGTGCACAAGTTCATGATGAATAAGATGGCGAAATTGTTTATAAGACCCGGTAAATTGTATTACTACTCTGTTTTTAAATAGCTCAGTAAAACCCTGTATCCCTTCACTTAAATATTGATCTATTACATTTGTTTCTTGAAATGCATTTTGAGAATTATAGATAATTATTGTTACTCTATTATTTAGCCTATAGTTAAGTGTATTTTGAATTGAAGCTACAGCATCCTCTGCCGATTTCGCTGTAAACTCTGTCAGCGTTTCTCCATCCTGTGAAAAGTATATATCAAAATGTTTAGTTTGGATATAATACCAATCATAATCTTTTATATGTATTTTATTTTTTCCAAACTGACCAAAAACAGCAGTGGAAAGTAAAACCATTAAAAATAAAAAAAGTTTTAGTACTTTCATTTTATTCCTTAAAATCAAGAATAATAAAATCTAATTCAGATCTTTCTTCGTCAACTCGGATAAGCTTAACATGAATTTTATCACCTAGCCGATATTGTTTTTTAGTTCGCTTGCCGACAATTGCATATTTTTTTTCATCGTGGATGTAATAATCATCATCCAGATCTCTTAATCTTACAAGACCTTCAGCAAGTATATCCGTAATTTTAACAAAAATTCCAAAATTTGTAATACCAGAAATTATTGCCGAAAATTCATTTCCGAGATGATTTCGAAGATATTCAATTTGCTTTTGTTTTACGCTAAATCTCTCAGCTTCTACAGCATTTCTTTCTGTTGCGGATATATTGTCGCAAATTTCTTCTAATTGTGCAAGTGAGTACATCTCCCCGCTTTTTAGGTTTTTATAATTAAATAATAATCGATGCACTATTAAGTCGCTGTACCGTCTTATAGGAGAAGTAAAGTGAGAATAGTACTTGAAGCCCAGTCCATAATGTCCAATATTATCCGGGGAATAAACGGCTTTAGCCATTGAACGAATTGCAAGTTCATTTATTAATGCTTCTTCCTCTTTACCTTTTACCTGATTTAGAAGATTTTGAAATCCGATAGATTTTGATGAAGAATTTGGATCAAAAGAATAACCAAGAGTTTTTACAAAACGAGAAAATTCTACTATCTTTTCCTGATCTGGCAGATCATGAATACGATAGACGAATGGTTTTACTGGACCTGATTTAGGAATTGCAATTTGCTGTGCAACCAGTTTATTGGCTAACAGCATAAATTCCTCAATGAGCATATTACTTTGTTTCGTTTGTTTAATCATTATTGAAATAGGAACACCATTTTCATCCAGATTAAATTTTACTTCAGGAGAAATAAAATTAAAACTGCCTTCCCGCATTCTTTTTTTTCTAAACTGCTCAGCAATTTTATTCAGGAGTAAAATATCCTCAACCAAATCTCCGGCCTCATCTTCAATCACTTTTTGAGCTTCATCATAGGTAAATCTTCTTTTACTATTTATAATAGTTTTTTCGATGGAATAATCAATAATTTTTCCCCGAGTTGTCATTTCAACAATAACTGAATAAGTTAACCTATCTTCGTTGGGAACAAGTGAGCAAATTTGATTTGATAATTTTTCCGGAAGCATTGGAATCACTCTGCCTACAAAATAAACACTGTTACCTCTTTCGTTGGCTTCTACATCAAGCGGGGAACCTTTTTTTACATAGTGCGAAACATCTGCTATATGAATTCCAACTGACAAATTTCCGTTTTCTAATTTTTCAATAGACAAAGCATCATCAAAATCTTTTGCATCCTCCGGATCAATTGTAAATACATTTTTACTTCGATAATCCAAACGTTTTTTAATTTCTTCTTTCGGAATTGCACTAGCAATATTTTCAGCTTCACTTAATACAGCAGAAGGAAACTTATATTTCAGATCAAACTCACGAGCAATAGAGATAATATCCGTATCGTGTGTCCCGGATTTACCAAGTACTTCAATAACTTCCCCTTCGGGGTTAAGCATTGATGTATCCCAAGCTAATTTGCCTACAACAACTTTATCTCCGTTTTTAGCGCCATTAAGCTTAGATTCATTTATATAAATATCTCTGTGCAGCTTCGGATCATCTGGTGAAATAAAAAAGAATGATTTAGATTTTTTTATTATCCCTACATACTCTTTACGTTTTCTTTCAGCAACATTTACGATTTGCCCTTCAATGTTCTTCCCTTTTTGTTTAGCAAATAATTCAACTTCTACAATGTCGCCGTCAAACGCAGTTCCAATATTTCTGGCAGCAATAAAAATATCACCATGTTTTTCATTATTAATATTTACAAACCCAAAACCATTACGGTTTATTTCCAGCCTTCCTTTTAACCTGTTTGATTGCGGAAGTTTGTTAAGTTGAAATCTTTTTCCTGTTCTGATCAGAAAGGATTCTTCTTCTAATTTATTAAGTGCAGCTTTAAGCGAAGCATATTCGTGATCTGAATTAAACCCAAGTTTATCTGCAATATCTTTGGATTTATATCCTCTGCCTTGATTTCTGTTAAAAAAGGCTTTTATTTCTTTTTTCATTAAAACTCAAAATTATATTTAAAACCACCTTCAAAAAAAAGTGGGTTATTTATTGATGATGTCTGATTCTCAGATTCTTTTCTTTCTACACGCAGTTGAAGTCTTTCAGTTATAGGATATTCCATTTTAACATTTGCACGGCTTAAATCCTGCAGTACTTCTGTTGAGCCGCCAATTTCATATTTAATTTTCCAGACTTTACCTATCAGATTAAACTTAGTTTCTGTGCCTGTTTGTCTTAACTGAAATCCAGTTACATAATTATCAAAATACTGATTTAATACTTCTCCTATAAGTGATCCCGCCAAAGCTGTTGTTGTTGAGGCAACTAAATTTTTATCATTCTGATTATCATCATCACCCGGAAACTTACCTATAATCAAGAAATACATTGCATCAGTTGCATTTTTTGTTGCATCCTTTTTATCCTCATCTATATTTTGCCTACCCATATATACGCCGATATTATTTTCATCCTTAATAAAATTTTGGTTTAATTCACTTAATGGTCCCTTTAGTTTGATTTTAACAGCAACCTCCTGCTCAGTGCCACCATTATTTGAGGTTGGAGGAATATAATAGTCTTTGTATGTAGATGTTATATCAATTAATGGGTTAGTTATTTTATCAAATTTTACTGTTCCGGATGTTGAAAAAGTTTTTATAAAACTAAGACTAGAACCTTCAAGAAGTTTAAGTTCACCGCCGGATCTTGTTTTGCCGTTTATTGACTCAAGAAAAAAATCACCATCCATAATTGCTACTAAATTCTGATCAAGCTCTTTAGATAATACAACAACAACTTCTGCTTCCGTATCAAGTTTAATATCAACAGTGTAATCAAATTGAGATACATTATTACTTTTATTTTGGATTGAATCTCTTTTGACAGTTGTTTCTATTAAACTATCCAGCTCACTAATCAACTTATCTATTTCTTTCTGACTCTGTGCATAATTATAGATAAAGCCAGACGAACTGGAATATGCAGATTTACTAAGTGGAATAACTATATCTGCCACAGTTACAGAAATCGGGAGATTAAGATAAGACCTTCCTCCTTTAGCAGAGTATACAATGTCACCACGTGTCTGCAATGCAACATCTCCGTAAACAAGCGGGTTTGCAGATTTAGAAATCTTATCAAGAACTTTTAGATCACCATTTATTTTGATTAAAGTTGAGTCTAATTTAAACTCATCAAGTTTAACAAATCCTTCACCTCTTAATGTTCCTCCCTGTTTTGTTCCAAATACATTTTGTAAAGTAATACTTTCGATAGTAATATCTTCATCATCAATCCATACTTTAGTATTTAAGTCATAATCAAGATTATTTTGAGTAATCTTAAATCTTGCATCGTTGATGCTAAAGTATCCCACTGCTACAGGTTTAGAGACTGTTCCAGTTATATAAATATCAGTTTCAAGTTTACCTTTTTGAAATTGTACATATGGCATAATGTTTTTCAGTGTACTTAAGTCAAACTCATCCGACTGAATCGATAGGTCAATCTCTTTTGTCGAATTAATAACAATCGAGTCTTTAGATGAAGTAATCATTAACGGAACAAACCCTGTAACTAACATTGTTGGTAAATCAGCATTCTCGGTCGAATCAAGAAATCGTACGTCTGTAGTTAATGTATTATCAGCGTAGTTAAAAATTGAATGTAGAGAACCAAAATTGCTTTCACCGTAAATTATATCCTTTGCAGATGCAGTGATTGAAAATTTAGGATCGTTAAAATTACCAGTCACTAAACCTTTAAGATTAATATCAGCATCAAAATTTTTCTGCTCAAATTTTCCTAATATATCCTCTGTTAGTTTCTTACCATTTAACGAGTCAATAGAAACGATTAAGTTATGATCTCCAGTTGGTCCAAAAGTACCATTTATGTTTAAAGTTCCATCTGCGGCGTACAACAATACATTTTTAAAGTAAATATCCTCTGCTGAATAGGTGAGCAACAGATCATTCCTATTACTAATATTAAACTGGTTATAATTGAAATCCAATTTCCTGATATTTAACTGCATTTCTGAATTAGTAAATAACAGATTTGCATCAATCTCACTTACAATATTTTCTTCATATTTCCCACTGGCTGAAAAATTAAGATCATGATTTAATAATGTAATTTTTGATTTTACATCATAGATGTTTCCACTAGCATAAATTCTATCAGAGTTAAATTCTATATCTGCATTTATATTTCCGGCATATCCATCAACCAGATGATTAGAAACACTGCAAATAAGATTTGTGTTTAGAAGGAAATAAACATCTTCATCATTCCAGTATTTCAGATAATCTATTTTGGAATTAAGTGAAAAGCTTAAAGAATCATTTGATGATTCCATAAAGCCACGCATCTGGCCATCTAATTGTAACTGGGCATCACCAATATCTAAATTCATCGCTTCTTTAAAGTCCAATAAATACTCTAATGAAAAATCCTGAATAGGGCTTTGATCGTTTGATATCAAAGTATTTGAAATTAAACTTTCTGTAGTATCTTTTTTAAACATAGGATCAATTTTATTTTTAATAGCAGTACTTATTATATCAGACTCGCGTCCAAGTGCAGTTCCTAAAGATGTAATCAGGAAATCACCACTAATCGTAAAATCAGCAATGTCTGAAATTAAATTAATTATCTTCTTGCCGCCATCATTTCTACGGATATCCATAATTAACCTGGTACTATCTATATCAAATTCTAAAAATCTAGAGTTCTGAATATCAGTTACAAGAAATAAATCCATACTATCCGGATTAAACCCCTGTCCGCTTGCTTCAAGTGAGAGATTTAACTCGGAATCAAGTGATTCATTATTCAGTAGCTTTGAAAGATTTATACCACTCATCCTACCTTTTATATCGTAGATAGGATCATCTGTATTACTAAAATCTAGATTTGCAAGCAACTCTGTTGATGTTGAATCTGATGAAAGAGACAGAGTTGTTGTGATCATACCATTTTCTGCATTAGAGCTAATGTTAATCTCATCAAAATATTTTTCTCCAAACCTGGATGACACAGCGTCCATTGAAAGATCTAACTTCATTTTTTGAGGTTCAAATCCAACACCGCTGATTTTTATTTCAGAATTCAAATCTGTTGAGATGGAAGTGAAAGGGCCAACGTCAAGATTTTTTGTGATTATTTTTGCATCATAGATCATTTCCGGAGATCGCAAATCAATAGTTGCTGTTCCATTCAAATTTCCTTTATCAGTTCTCATAGCAAAAATCGTTTTGAAATCTAATGGTCCGCCGAAATAAGTCAATGTATCAATCTTAAAAACACCGAATTCCATATACTCCGGCAATTCTAAATCTCTTAACAATTTATTAGGATCAGATGGATCTACGTAAGAATCAGTTATATTTATATCAAAATTCATCTTATCTGCATCTAGTAAATTTTTAAGAACGCCTTTTGCCTTAAGAGATGTGTTATTATAATTAATTATAAATTTCTTAAGCAATAACTCACTAAAAGTTCCCGAACCTTCTAAATCTGCAGAGATTATTCCATCAAACATTTTCATTGCAGGAACGTAAGTTGTAACATCATCAACAGTTAATTTTGGCGAAGTAAAACTTAGCCTAACCGGTGCAGTCTCAAGTTTTTCCAGTGAAAAATCTTCTAAGAAATCCACTCCTAATATTGCAGCACTTAATTCAACATCAGAATCTCTTGTAATTAAATGCAGTTTATTTACACCTGCTAATTGTGGTGTAAGTAAAATACTTCCGCTTAAATGCTGAAGCTGAAAAAAATTAAAGTTCGGATTAAAAGAAATATTATTTATTGTAAGCCTGTAAGTATATTTATTTAAATCAGCAAAAGCATTGAAAGAAACATTTAGATCCTTAATGCGTAAATCTTCAGTTGTTAAACTTTGATAGTTTTCTG
The DNA here is from genome assembly GCA_937858935.1 of uncultured Ignavibacteriales bacterium. Taxonomy (GTDB): domain Bacteria; phylum Bacteroidota; class Ignavibacteria; order Ignavibacteriales; family Ignavibacteriaceae; genus IGN3. The sequence goes on from CALLZX010000429.1 coordinate 10,918, forward strand.
TACTTCCAACTTTATCATACCGCTGCATTGAAAAATCAACATTTGTCAATGCAAAGTCTGCAACTTCAATTGTAAATGGAAACTCAGACGTAGTAGTATCTTCGGGCTCTGTTGATGGAGGGAATATTTTAAGTAGATTTAATTCTCCATCACTTTCTTCAACAAGTTTAATTTTAGCATCTTTTAATTCAAATTTTCTAACATAGATATTTTTGAAAAGAATTTTTAACGGACTTGTTCTAAGTTCAATATTTCCTGCTGAAACAACTGTATCGTTCTGCAAAGAAGTTAAAGTAACATTTTTTATTAAAAGTGAAGTAAAGATTGTTCCATCAATCTGCTCAATTGATATTTTTCCGTTTATCTCGCCATTCACAATTTCAACTACTGTATCCCGAAGCCAGTCTTTAAATAAGGAAGTTTGAGAAACGCCAAAGAAAATCATAAGAAGCATAAAGATTCCCACAAAGGTGTAAACAAAAATATTTACACCAAGGCGTAAGGCTCTTCTGCCTTTGCCAATGATCTTTTTTGTTTCTTCCTGTATCTTCTTTTCGTCCACTAATCTTTATATCGTTCTTTAATAATTTTAATAATGTTTGATGTTGACTGATCGTTTACAAAGTTTATTGTTTTAACTTCCCCGCCATTTGTTTCAACTATTTCTCTACCAACAATTTTTTCTATCGCCCAGTCTGCTCCTTTAACAAGTACATCCGGAACCAGTTCAGAAATAATTTCAGCAGGAGTATCTTCATTAAAAAAGGTTACATAATCAACAGGTTTTAAATTTGATACAATAAATGCCCGTTCATCTTGTTTGAGTATCGGACGTTTATCACCTTTAATGCTTCTGATTGATGAATCTGAGTTAAGCGCAAGTATTAGAACATCACCCATCTCTTTAGCTTTAACAAGATAGTCAACATGTCCTGAATGAATTAAATCAAAACATCCGTTTGTAAAAACTACTTTTTTACTTTGCTGCTTTAATTGTTCTCTTATCAGTTTAATTTCCGCTCGTGATTTTATGTTACTCATTTGTTTTCTCGCGATACGGTATCAAATAGTTTATCTAAATCAATTGGTATAATTCCAACTTCTTCGCAGACTATTCCGCCTGCATAATTAGCCAGATATGAGGCTTCATAAATATTTGCCCCGGCAGCAAGCGCCATTGTTAAAGTTGAAATAACAGTATCACCTGCTCCTGAAACATCGGCCACTTTTCTCGCTTTTGTCGGCATTCTTTTTTCGGGTTTACCTTTTTCAAAAACTGCAATTCCGCCTTCACCAAGTGTTAGTAAAATATTTTTTGCATTAAGTTTTTTTAATAATGTGTTTCCGGCAAATGAAACATCATCATCGGTTTTAATTTTCATCCCGAGAATATCTTCAGCTTCTTTTCTGTTTGGTTTGAACACCGTAACATTTTTGTATTCATAGAAATTATTGAACTTCGGATCAACTGTAACAAGTTTTTTATTTTTATTTGCCAATTCAATTAATTGAGCTATGAGCGAAGATGTTAAAACTCCTTTATTGTAGTCCTGAAGAATAATTCCATCTAAATTTTTAATAATACTTTTTACATAATTAAATATTTTACTCTGGATATTCTGACTAATGGTTTCTTTGCTCTCCTTATCGATGCGTACTATATGCTGACTGTCTGCAATTACGCGAGTCTTTGCAGTAGTTGGGCGGCTTTCATCCTCGATAATTCCGTGATGAGAAATTTTTTGATCAGACAATAATGAATTAAAGATTGTTCCATAATTATCATAACCAATTATTCCGATTGGTTCAGCGATTCCATTAAGTGAAGAAATATTTAATGCAACATTTGCCGCTCCGCCAAAACGATAAAATTCATTTTCAACTTCCAAAACGGGAACAGGAGCTTCCGGAGAAATTCTTTTTACATCTCCCCAGAAATAAATATCAAGCATCATATCGCCAATTACAGCAATACGTTTTCCTTTAAAATTATTCTTTAAATGCTTTAATCTTTTTTCAGAAATTTTAATCATTTATAAGCCAGATTAGTTAATAAATTTGGCTTAAAAATAACTATAAAAAATGTGGGTAAAAAGTGGGGAAAATAAAGCTTACGTGTTAAAAGGGAATGGTTTGAGAACCATTCCCAAGATTCTAAAACTATTTAAGGATCATCATCTTCTTTGATTCAGAGTAATCATTAACCTGAAGTTTATAAATGTAAACTCCGCTTGCCAATCCTTTTGAATTAAACTGAACTTCATATCTGTTCGCTTTTTGATACTCATTTTTTAGTGTTGTTACTTCCTGGCCTAATATGTCAAACACTTTTATCGTAACAATTCCATCTTTAGGTAATGCATATCTTATAGTTGTTATTGGATTAAAAGGATTAGGGTAGTTCTGATATAACTCATAACTAATAATTGGATTTGTTGGTGTTCCTGGTTTATAAGTCAATCTTGGAAAATTATTCTTATACTCTTCAATTACTCCCTGAACTATTTCTCTTGTAACAGTTATTGAGTTGAGTGCATCTGTTCCTCTTCCAACTACATATGCAGCAATAATATCAACAGGTTCATTTGATTTTAATTTGAATGGTCCGGTGCTTAATAAATTTCTTGTATCTGCTGCGACAAATTCTATCCAACCAACCTGGGTAACAGGATCACCGGAAAACCAGAGTCGATTATTTACTTCACTACAATTTATTCCACCTAATACCTGGCCATAACTAAAGGTACAAGGATCCAGATAATCACCAAAAACAGTTTTACCCATTAAATTATTCCTTATAGTTAATGCTGTATTTGGATCATTAAGCCAAGGATCACCACCGATATAAAAATTGTGTGCATATATGTCCTGATTTCGACTAGCAGAAAAATGTAGGGCTCCTAGAAATTCACCTAACTTATTGTAAGCAGTATCAGTATTTAAACCTGTTTTAACAACTGGACCCTGTAATAAAGTTGTAAAGAAAGCCGGCGGATTATCTCCATAACCATAATCCGGATCTTCTGGTCCATCATTATAGACCATTCCGGAATTTAATAATGTATCACAACCAACCCTATCATCTTGTGCTTCACCTAAATCCGGATCAGCCCAAAATCCAAAGTAAACTGAATCATAATCAACAAAACTTTTATTTAAAATCTTATATCTTAAAAACATTACATTTTCTAAACCTGGTTTATTTGATGTGAAAATGGTTTGAGCCACTTCAATATCTTTTGGTGGTACTCGCCATCTTCTTAATGAATCAGGAACTCCATCGTTATAAACACACCATACTGTTTCATCTCCAAGAATCATCGGCATATCTTCATTAGAATCCCAGACCCCATTAAAATTTTTATCCACTGGATTATAAACTCCATCATCATCACCATCGTAAAATTCTGCACCACGTTCTACTGCATCCTTCCAAACTTGCCAGGAGTTTCCAAAAGATTTATCCTCGGCCTTTAACACATAGAGAGAATTTCTTATATCTTTTGGGTCAGACCCAACATTGCCCGGAATATAATCTTCAACCAATGAAGCCGAAGCTACACCGTTTGACCAAATAGAATCATCATCCAATCCAGACATCATAAAACCACTTGAAAAAAGAAATACTCTATCATCAAACTTTCCACCGGGTTTACTGATAGTTAAATTAATTCCATCTTCCTTGATTATAAAATCATTATTTAAATCATAAGCTTCTATTGTGCCTGTTATCAAATTATATCCAATGGGATAATCAGTAGATGCGATTACGCCATCTTTATTTATTGGCATTTTAACATTGTTATTATCAAGTAAATAGACATCATAATTATCTAATGTCGGTGTATCAAACACATTTGCATATATACTGTCCCCTGCTGCTCCATCATCATGATTCCCATCATCAAACAATTCACCTGTTAACTTACCATCAGCAAAATCTACTAATACTTTACTCACTGATTCATCATCAATTATAAATGCTTTAACTGAACATTTGGTTTTTAGCGTATCACTGTTTGATCCAATCGAATAAATAATGTAAGGTGGAGTTTTAATCTCTTCAAACTTTTCGGAAATAAGAAATGTTAGATTATAATTATTTGTAAATCTTTGAGTAGCAAATGAAAGTATGGGTAAATTGTTATAATAGGTTGTGTTAAGATAGTTATCATCACCAATGTATTTTGTTAATTGTTTTTCAGGCTGCCAGGTGTTTCCAAAATCTTCACTCACGCGATAATAGATATTTGAGGTTTTATAAAATTGCTGGCCAGACCAAAGGGGATATATATAAGAGATGGAAGATTCTTTCTGATATGCTAACCAGATTTTATTGTCATTAGTTAATACTGCTTCTGAATACTTAATCAATAGTGGTGATTCAACAACGGTATTCGGGCTGCTCCAGGTTAAACCTCCATCGTCACTACTCAATTTAATTATCTTATTTCCGATTTGATTAACAAAAGCGATTAATCTCAGATCATCAATAGGTATTAAACTTGAAGAACTATTTGTCTGCGATGGAATAGTGAAAGTTGAATCACCCCAGGTATCGCCATTATCTATGCTTTTTCTAAACCAGCAAAATGAACCACTAGAAAAGTTCAGATATAATAAGCCGTTGGGTGAATTTGAAATATTTAAACTCCGAATAGTTCGACTGGGAGGTGGCCAACTATTACTGGCTGCCCGAAATTTTATAGGTGATAACCAGGCATTCCCATTGTCATCAGATCGTAAAACAGTTACTGTATCTCTATAAGATGTCCACGCCAAAATAATTCGGTCGCTGCTTGTCTTAATTACATTTAAGTGTAAATGCTCATACTGTGGTGCAAAATATCTCGATCTTTGTACAAAACTCTCCGGCTGCCACGTATTACCTAAATCTGTAGTTCGAATTGAAAAGATTGAATCCCCGGCTGAGTTTGCAAAAAAGAAAAGCAGTTCCTGATCACTGAATGCTACAACTGCAGATTCTTTTACATCTTTATATTTAGTTGGTATCCGTTTAAGATCAGTTATTTGAGAAAAACATAAAACAGAAAAAAAGAACAAATTAAAAACTATTAACCGCATAAAAGCCCCTATGGTATGATAGTGTAATCGAAACGTAATAAAATAATGTTAAAAAGTAAAGGAAGAAGTTACTTCTTTATATGAGCGAGTTCATTGCCGACTTTTAATCTTACCAATCCTTCAGAAGTTCCTATCCAAAGATTAATTCCATCAAAGTAAAGAGCGAGTATATTTGAGGTTGTAAGTTTTAACTCGTTAAGATCAACGGATGTAACTTTTTTTGTAATGCGGTTAATTAAATACAATCCTTTGCCGTATTCTTCTTTATCATTTTTTTTGAATTCATAAACTCCGGCCCAAATAAAATTTCCAGTTCTTGCTAGACAGTAAACGCCATTACCTCCGAGTCCGTTTGCTTTAGAGATTCTATCCCATCTAAGTTTTCTATCCCAAACGTAAATGCCGCCAAGATTGTATTCAGGTTCTTCTTTTGTAATAAACTCATCTGTGCCAAACCACACTTCTTTATTTGAAAAAACAAAATCAGAAACTGAAACAGAACTTCCTTCCTGGTTAAAATTTCTACCGCTGTTCTTAAAATAGTTCCAGGCAGTTTGGTCATCTATTTTTTTCTTAGATTCAAATTTGTGCACCCCTGACTCCACACCAAACCAGACAACACTATCACCATCAAAAGCTATTGTATTAAAATTATTTGTCTTTTCATCTGAGTTTATAACACGATTATAATCTGTGAACTTATTCGCCTTAACATCAAACACTGTTACATTTCTAAATCTACCAATCCACAATCTGTTTTTCTTTTCATCATATCTTAAGCTTCTAATCCAATTACCAAACTCGCCGCCCTGAGCAAATTTTCTTTTAGTCCACTTCTTAGTTTTTTTAGAATATATAAACAGTCCTTCGTTAGCACCAGCCCATACAAAATCTTTACTTGCAGCCACGCAGTGAAAAAGATCATTTTCAAGATTCCCGCTTTTGCTTGAAAAGTTTATCCACTTGCCATCTTTCATAGAGTACTGATAAATTCCCTGCCCGTATGTTGCAACCCAAATGGAAGTTCCTTCCTGCTTAATATCTGTAACTCGCGCACCTTCTAAAAAAAATTGCGATTCGATCTGGGCAAAAGAATTTGATGAGATTATAAATAGAAATGAAATAACAAATTTTATTTTTGATAGCATTATAACTGAGATTGTTTATCTATGATTATGAATGATAAGGATTTAATATTGTTAAATTAAATAATCATCTTATTTTCTAAAGATGATTGTTCTATCTCTTCAAAATCAGAATTAAAATATTCTTTAAAACCATTAAGAATTGATGTATTCAATTTAGCATAATCTATTTCAATGTTCAGTGCAGATTTTAAGTCCATAGTTGTTGATGAAATTTCCTGAAGCATTTCATTTCTTTTCTCATCTGCAACGTTAAGATAGTCAACTATTTTCTTATGATACTCACCACAGAGAATTGATCCGTGTTGAAGAATTACATTTCCTAATTTTCTTTGAGCACTGCCCACCAATTTTTTCCCGTGAAAGTTTAATTCGCTTTTGGCAGAAACAGCAAAACAAATAGCGCTTATATCAGATTTATAAAATTCCTTAAAGTCTGGTTGGGAATGTTCTAAATCAATTTCATTTAATCTCGGATCAAAATTTATGAGACCTTTTCGCAAAGCAAGATTTATTTCATTATAAATATTTTTTGCTGATGCTGCTGCGTCTATTGGATAGATTACAGAGTATGTAAGTTCTTGTGAATGAAGAATTGCTCTTCCGCCGGTCGGTCTTTTTACAACATCAATTTGATGATACCTTGTTTTTGATAGATCGATATCCTCAAAAGATTGATTAGCACCAAGTGAGATACAATATGGATTCCATCGATACAGTCTTAAAACCGCATTCCCAGATTCAAAATTTTCATCAAGGAATACATCAAAATCCATATTGAACTTACCACTATTAACTCCGGAGTTTAAAAACTTCCATCTCATTTACCGATAATTCCGCGCTTGCTTGCCTTAACAAACTTAATTATTTCCTGAGCAACAGCTACTTTTCCAAATTCAGTTTCAACTTTTGCAATTGCCTGAGAAACATTAAGCCCTGAATTATAAATCATATCGTATACTTTTTTTATAGTATCAATGTCTTCATTACTAAAACCTCTTCTGCGCAATCCAACCTTATTTAATCCCTCAAACTTTATTGGAAAACGCCCGCTTAGAACAAAAGGCGGAACATCCTTTACAGCAACCGTATTAACACCCATCATTGCATGTCTACCAACGCTGCAGAATTGATGAACACCACAGGTTCCAGCAATAATGACCCAATCTTCAATGTGAACATGCCCAGCAAGCTGAACACTATTTGCAAGTATAACATTATCACCAACAACACAGTCATGTGCAACATGTGTATAAGCCATGAGCAAACAATTTTTTCCTACTCTTGAAAAACCGGTTTCTTTTGTTCCTCTGTGGAGAGTTACAAATTCATGAATCACAGTATCATCACCTATATAAAAATAAGTCTGTTCGTTTCCGAACTTTAAATCCTGCGGTTTATGTGCGATTGAAGCGCCTTGATTAATTTTAACTCGATTTGCAATCCTTGCACCATCATAAATTACAACGTGCGGCCCAATCTGGCAATCGTTACCAATTTCAACATCATCTTCTATTATAGTATAAGGACCCACAATATTATTTTCACCAAGTTTAGCGTTACTGCTTACAATTGCAGTAGGATGAATTGTATTCATGTTTATTCTTCAGCTTTCTTTGGTCTGTCAACAATTCCGGCCATAAATTCAGCTTCTGCAACAAGAACATTTTCTACATAAACTTTACCCGCCATAGTAAATGTACTAGATTTCTTTTGAAGCAACTCCACTTCGAGAAAAAGTTGATCACCAGGAACAACGGTTTTCCTGAACTTTGCCTTATCAATTTTCATAAAGTAAACTAACTTTTCTTCAAAATTCGGTAAAGAGTTTAGTAGAAGGATTCCACCTGTTTGAGCCATGGCCTCAATTAACAAAACCCCTGGCATTACCGGCTGCCCCGGAAAATGTCCGGTGAAAAATGGTTCATTAATTGTTACACACTTTATACCAATTACTTTCTTTTCAACTTCAAGATGAATGATTTTATCGACAAGAAGGAAAGGATAACGATGTGGAAGTATTCTTTCGATTGCATTTATATCAAATACAACTCCTTCTTTTTTTACAAACTGAAATTTCTTAACCAGCTTTTTCTGTTGATAAAGTTTTCTAACTTGTTTAGCAAACTCAACATTAGCTTTGTGCCCTGGTCTTGCTGCGAGTATCTGTGCTTTAATTGGTGCGCCTATCAATGCAAGATCACCAATCAAATCAAGAAGTTTATGTCTTACTGGTTCATTTCTATATCTTAATTTTTTATTATTTAAAATTCCATCCTCACCAAGTACAAATTTTTCTTTTAACCCGATTCTCTTACCCAAATTATCAAGTTCATCCTGTTTGAGTTGATGATCAACAATTACGACTGCGTTATCAAGATCTCCGCCTTTAATCAAACCCTGATCAGCCAGGTCTTCAACTTCACTTAAAAAACAAAAAGTTCTTGCAGAAGCAAATTCATTTACAAACTCTTTATCAAGATCAAACATACCAGTGTGCTGGCTGCCAAGAGCAGGATTTTGATAATCAACCATTACAGTGAGTCTGTATTTATCTAATGGAAGCGCAACGATATCAACTTGTCTTGCTTCATCCGAGAAAGTTACTGTCTCATCAATGATCAGATAATCTTTTGGTGCATCTTGTTTCTCTATACCAGCTTCCAATAAAGCATTCACATAAGAAATTGCGCTGCCATCGCCCACCGGAGGTTCAATGCCATCTATCTCTACATTAATATTATCTATTTGCAATCCTGCAATAGCTGCAAGTACATGTTCAACCGTGTAAACTTTGGCATCACCAATTCCAATTGTTGTACCTCTAGAAACATCAATAACATTATCGGCAATTGCTGGAATTTCCGGATTACCACCAAGATCCACTCTTATAAACTTTATACCTGAATTTATTGGTGCGGGTTTAAAGGTCATCGTACATTGAGTGCCTGTATGTAGTCCGATTCCACTTAAAGAGGCTGGTTTAGATATAGTTCTTTGAAGTTCTATCATTATCATTCCATTTTTTTATAAAATTATTGAAAAAATAGCAAGATGATGGACTAAATACAATTTTACGAATCACTGAATTTATTTAAAGATGCGGTAAGATTACTTTTTAGAAATAAGTTCTTTTAGAGATTTAACTTGATTCTCAAGCTCTTTAATTCTGTCGGCATAATCAGGAATGAATCTAACTTGTGCTTGCATTTTCTGATATGATCTCATTTCCATTGCTGGGGAACCGGAATAATACCCTGGTTTGGGAATTGATTTCGAAACACCTGACTGTGCAGTTATAATAACGTTATCACCAAGTTCTATGTGGCCAACTAATCCAGCCTGACCGGCTAGAATACAGTGCTTTCCTATTTTTGTGCTGCCGGAAACTCCGGTTTGTGCAGACACAACAGTATCTTCACCAAGAATTACATTGTGAGCAATCTGAACCAGATTATCTATTTTACATCCGCGTTTAATTATTGTTGAACCCATTGCTGCGCGATCAATAGAGACATTGGAACCAAGTTCAACATCATCTTCGATAATTACATTACCAATCTGAGGAATTTTTTCATACTCTCCTTTTTGATTCGGACTGTATCCAAATCCATCACTTCCCACAACAGTTCCTGAGTGAATAATTACTCTATTCCCAAGAATGCAGTTTTCTCTTACACTAACATTAGAATGAATTAAACATCCACTACCGATTGATACGTTATCTGAAACCACTGAATTATGAAAAACTTTTGTATCTGCACCTATAATACATCCAGAAGATATTACAACGTTTTTACCAACTGCTACATTTTCAGCCAGCTTTGCTGTTGGATGAACAAATGCAGATGGATCAATTCCGTTGAGTGGAAATTCAGGTGTAAAGAATTTTTTTAGGGTTGTAAAAAAAGCTTTTTCTGGTGAGTCAACTTCTACGTATGTTATATCATTCCTGGATTTGGAAAATCCAGTCTTTACAATTATTGCTGAAGCTTGAGTTGCTGGAAAAAATTTATCGTAAGCTGGGAGGTATAGAAAAGTCAAATCACCTTGTTTTGCTTCTTCAATTTTCGCAACATTACTAATCTTAATATTAATATCACCGGAAACATTACCATTGATTAAAGATGCTATTTCCTTGATACTAATTTTCATAAAAAAATTTACTTTAATTTTAGTTTTTCTAGAACCTGTGCGGTAAGATCATATTTTTCTTTTGCAAAGAGAATCATAATATCTCCGCTTCTATCAAAAACATAATCATAATCTTCTTTTTCAGCAATCTCTTTTAATGCGCCAAAAATTTTATTTTGAACAGGTTTCATTAACTCATCCTGTTTCTGAAACAACTCACCATTTGTTCCAAATTTCTTTTCGCGAAATTGTGCTATCTGAGTTTCTAATTGAACAAGTGCAGCTTCTGTTTCAGCTCTTGTTTGGTCGGTCATAATTAATTTTCTTTTCTCATAATCATCGTACTTTGTTTTCCATTCACCTTCAAGTTTAGTAAGCTCAGTTTGCCATTCCTGAATTAACGCATCAAGTTTTTGCCTTGAATCCTGAACATCAGGAAGGTTGTTCATTATAGCATCTGAATCTATATAGCCAATTTTAAGCTGTGCGAAAGAGATTGAAGATGTGATTAAAAGAATTGAGAGAATAATTATTTTTTTCATCAGAAAACCTGTTGTTAAATTTTACTTAATCAAAATATGATAAATAAAAAAATAAAGTTCTCCCCAAAAAAATATGGGGAGAATTAACCTAAATTAAAAAGTTCTTAGTTCCCTCTTTTAAGGCGGTCTAAAACTTTAAAAGTAATATCAAATGATGAATCAGCATAAAGAAGAATTATATCCCCGCTTTTATCAAATACAAATTGCATGTTTTCTTCTTTAGATACTTTTTCAATTGCTGCATAAATTTTTGCTTTTATTGGTGAAAATAATTCTTCTTGCTTCTTATAGATTTCACCTGAGCCTTGTGTGAATTTAACTTTTCTAAATTCCATAATTTCTTGTTCCATCTTAACAATTTTTTGCTGGGCTTCAGTTTTCTTTGCTTCATTCATAGTTTCAACTTGTTTCTGATAGTCTGCAATTGATTGCTGATATGCCAATGTCATAGAATCTAACTGAGCTGACCATTTATTTGTAAGTGCATCAAGATCACCCTGAGCTTTAATTGATTCTGAAAATTGAGTTAATATAACTTCAGAATCCACATAACCAATTTTTAATGGTGATTGTGCATATGAATTAAAACCTAAAACTAAAAACGCTAACACTAAAATGTAACTTTTCACTACTATTCCTCGTTCTTTATTATTGTACAATTTGTTTAAAAACCTTTACCAAACTGAAAGTGGAATAACCACTCGGGGTCTTGACCATCGGTCATTTTTCTATCAAACCCATAACCAAGATCAAATCCTATTAAACCAATTGGATTTATTAGAAGTCTTGCTCCAAAACCAACTGATCTGCGTAGATTAAAAATATCTGTTTTTTGAAAATTTTCAAAGACATTACCTGCTTCAACAAACATTAAAAGATAAAGCGGAATTGGTTCTAAAGTAACCGCAACTCCCAGCTCTGCACCAAATTTTGCCATTACTCTACCGCCAATAACATACCCTGTGGCCGGATCTTTAGGGCCAACTGTTCTATCATCATAACCCCTTAATGCGGTTGTTGCGATAACTAAGCCGTTGCCTCCCATATAGAAAAACTCAAACGGCTGTATGCTTGTTCTTGGAGTAAGTTCATCAAGATATCCAAAATTTGCAATGGTATATAGCGCTAATCTATTTGAATTGAAAAGTCTTCTGTACCACTCTGCTGTAAACCCTATTTTTAAATAGTCAACATCACCGGGCAATACTGGTCCGCCGGATAATTCTACATCCAGCATTAATGAAGAACCTGCCGATGGGAATACAGGATTATCGATGTTTCTTCTTGATATTAGAGCCCCGACAGAAAACTGATTACTTACTCCCTCGGTATAATAATTCTGACCTTCAATAACATTATTGTATTGATACTTAAACCGACCTTGAATGTAAAAGAAATCATCCGGCCATTTTAATCTTCTTCCAACTCTTATGGTAGCACCTGACTGACGAAGATCATATACATATTGCTGCCTTGTATCAAAAAGTTCTGCTCCAACAGAAGTCGGGGTATCAAACATCCACGGTTCGGTAAATCCTAAAGTAAATGTTCTATACAAACTACCTACGCCAAATTGCCAATTAAAACTTAGAACCTGACCGCCTCCTAATCTAAAAGGCTCAGCTATTGAAAAGTTAGTTAAAGTAACACCAACTGCACCGCTGAAACCAAAACTGCCACTGTATCCAACCGAAGCATTTAGATAGTCGCTAGATTTTTCTTCAACTTTAAATCCAACATCAACTGTACTGTCACTTGATAATTTAGTTGTTATTCCTTCAGGTCCGTAAAGCTGCTCAGCACTAAAGTATTGCAGGTTTGCAAGGTTTTGAACACTACGGAAAAGCAAGCCTCTATTAAAAAAATCACCCGGAATTGTATATAGTTCTCTACGAACTACTTTTTCTTTGGTCTTATCATTTCCATAAATATCAACTCTTCCGATTTTAAATTGATTTCTTTCTTCAACCCTTACAGTAATATCAACTGAATCTTCTCCAATTTTAGTTTCTTTTGTTTGCAGATTGAATGTTAGATATCCATTATCAAGATATAAAGCCGAAACATCATCCTGTCTTTCATTACCACGCAGGTTTTGTTCAAATTTTTCCAAATCATAAACATCACCCGGTGCAAAATCTAATCTTTCATTTAATGCAAATGAAGGATAAACAGTGTTACCTTCCCAACGAATATTTCTGATTTTATACTGTGGCCCCTCATAAACATCCATTAGAATTTGCAAGTCTTTTTTATCATCAGAGTATATCAAAGAATCAGATAAAATTTCTGCGTCTCTGTAACCGTTCTTCTTATAATAATTGATTATCAGTTCTTTATCTTTTTCATAGTTTTTAGGATCAAATTTTCCGCCTCCCCAAAATTTCCACCAAACAGCTTCTGAAGTTTCATCCATTGCACCTTTTAAATCATCATCATCAAAAGCATTATTATTACTAAATGCAATTTCTCTAATGCTTACTTCATCGCCATCTTTAATTTCGATTTTTAAAAGTAGTCTTTCTTTTATTTTATTAATAAGGTTGGATGATTTTACTTCCGTTTCGCTGTACTCAACTTCATATTCTTCCGCCAAATCTGTAGTATTTCTCCATCGGACAAATACTTCTCCATCTAAAGTATCAGCAGTAAAATAATTAAAATACTTTACGGTTATTTCA
>CALLZX010000430.1 GCA_937858935.1 uncultured Ignavibacteriales bacterium
CAATGATTATACTTTTATTTTCCGGAAGATTAATAATAACATCTGGCTGAAATCTTTTACCTGATTCTGTTGTTAGACTTTCCTGAACAACATATTCACGTCCTTTTACAAGTCCTGATTTTTCTAAAATACTTTCAAGAATAAATTCTCCCCAATTACCTTGAGTTTTACTTTGTCCCTTTAACGCAGTTGTTAGATTGTTTGCATCTTTGCTCATTTGCTGATTTAGTTCGTGCAGATTTTTTATTTGTTGAACAAGTCCGGCTCTCTCTTTTGAATCAGTGACATAAACATCATCAACTTTTTTCTCAAAATCCTTAATCTTTTCACTAAGTGGTTTTAATATCTGATCAAGGTTGCTTTTGTTCTGTTCCGTAAACTTTAAACTTTTATCCTCAAAAATTTTATTTGCAAGATTTTCAAATTCTTTAGTGAATTTTTCCTGCAGCTTTTCAATTTCTTCTTTTTGTTCAGAAAGTTTTGTTTGAAGATTAGCATAATCAGATTTTAGAGATGAATTCTCATAGTTAAGTTTTTCAGATTTCTCCCTTTCACTTTTCAAATCTTTAAGTAGTGAAACTTTATCATCTTCAAAAAGCTTAATTCTTTCAGATAACTTACCGGCATCAATCTTAAGAGAGTTCATCTGCTCGTTAAGTTTATTTACTTCATCGATTGGAACTGTTTTTTTGCTTTTCAAAAAGAAGTAAGCGATTACAAATCCAACTGACAAACCGAGTATGAGATATAATATTTCCATTTTTTAACCTAAAATATTTTTAATCACAATAGAACACGGATGACGCAGATTAAACTGATTTTCACGGATCTGATCTGTGCAAACCCGCGTGATCCGTGTAATCCGCGTTCTATTTCTTTCTTTACTCTAATAAACCAACAGTTTTTTCAACTTCCTCAAGTATCTCACAAGATATAATTAATTCCTTCATCTTGTTGTGATCGGCATAGAGAGGACGATCAATATCCAAAAACTCTACATGCTTACGAATAACTTCTTTTGCTTTTGCAACACCGTTTCCCGGTTTGTGTTCGCGGAAATCAAGTGCTTGCGCAGCAGCCATAAATTCTATTCCCAATATACCGTATGCATTATCCAAAATCTGTTGATTCTTAAGAACAGTATTCATTCCCATCGAAACAAAATCCTCCTGATCCGCAGCAGCTGGAATTGATTGAACTGAAGCTGGAGCAGATAGAATTCTCTGTTCAACAATTAATGTATCAGCAGTGTACTGACTTAACATCAAACCTGAAAACATTCCGGCACCTTTGGTTAAGAATGCAGGCAAGCCAACACTTAACGCAGGATTATTCAATCTGTTCATTCTTCTTTCTGATAAAACACTTACCATTGTTACCGCAGCACTAATCATATCCATTGGAAGCGAGACAGGAGTTCCCTGAAAGTTTGCACCGGTTAAAGTTATTTTATCTTCAGGAATAAAAATTGGATTATCGCCAACTCCATTAAGCTCAATTTCTATTTGCGATTTTGCATAAGCAACAGCATCGTGTGCTG
>CALLZX010000431.1 GCA_937858935.1 uncultured Ignavibacteriales bacterium
TACCAATAAAAGCGTTGCTTTTATTTATCAAAAGAATGATCAAATTGTCATTGTGCTGGTGATTAGCCGAAGCAATCTCTACTTAATTATCTGAGATTGCTTCACCCACTAAACCTGCCTACGGTATGCAGGGTGGGATTCGCAATGACGGTACAAAACAACACTGCATAATCGTGTAGTATTCAAAACATTATAATTCCACTCAACTAAAAAACCGCATATATATGCTGTTGCTCTCCCATCAATAATTTTGCACTTTTATCCCAGAATTTGACTCTAAGTTTTTAAGAAGGATTAATGAGACGATGAAAGAAAAAAGTGACCGAGTAAAATCTTTACTAACCAATATAGAGGAGGATGTTATGGAAAACATCATATATCCAAGAACAATTTCTAATCCACTAGCCGATCTTATAAGCGATGAGATTTGGGAATTACTTAACAGCCGCGGTTTAATTAATGACCGCTCAGTAAGAGATTATATTATTCGAAGAAGATTTAAAACATTACGATCTCAAAAAATTAGAACCGGCGATGCAATTGATACTCTAAGGGCAGAATATCCTTATCTTCAATTTGATACGATTAGAAAGATAGTGCATAATCCTCCAAAACAGATAAGTAGATCATAGAACTTGTAAGGTGTTTGCCCTAACCCGTCCCGAAGTAATCGAGACGGGTTTTTTGTTTTAAAGATACTGAGTTTTTAAACTTTAAGCAGTTCTTTCTCTAATTTTGGATTAGCATAAAAAAGAAACATGATGATAATTGAAAATCCCTTAACTCCACTTACAGAAATCTTTGATCCGCTGTTCGAGCAGAAACATATTAAATTTTTTATCAAGCGGGAAGATCTTACCGATTATTTTATTTCAGGCAATAAATTTTATAAATTAAAATACAATCTTATTGAAGCTGAAAACCTCGGCTTTACAACCCTTCTTACTTTTGGCGGAGCATATTCAAATCATATACACGCAACTGCTGCAGCGGGCAAGAAGTATGGATTTAAAACAATTGGTGTTATTCGCGGTGAAGAACATTTGCCTCTAAATCCCACATTAAGTTCTGCACAAAAAAACGGAATGATAATCGAGTACATTGATAGAAAATCTTATAGAAACAAATACGAGGAAAGATTAAAACAAAAATTAAAAGAAAAGTTTGGTGATTTTTATTTAATTCCTGAGGGCGGTTCAAATCATCTGGCAATAAAAGGATGTGCAGAAATTATTTCAGGCATTACAACAGATTTTAATTTCGTTTGCGCAGCTTGCGGTACAGGCGGTACACTTGCTGGTTTGATTTTAGGGTTGGATTCAAGACACTTTGCTTTGGGTTTCTCTGTTCTTAAAGGCGGTTCATTTCTGTATCAAAATATCCGCACACTGCTTTCTTATTATCACAAAGAAAATCTTAACAACTTTCAGATAAATCTGGATTATCACTTTGGAGGATATGCTAAAACTAATGCTGAACTAAATAATTTTTGTGCAGGATTTTACGAGCAGCACAACATCCAGATTGAACCAATTTATACGGGCAAAATGTTTTTTGGCCTTTATGATTTGATAAGAAGTAATTTTTTTCCGCCTGAAAGCACTATTGTTGCTATACATACCGGCGGTTTACAAGGTTTACAGGGTTTAAAACAAAGAAAAATGATTTAATAATATTTTATGTTTTAATAGTATATCCTTTATAACTTTACCGTGTAGTTTGATTTATACTTTTATTGTTTGCAGCTACATCTACCAGTATCCATAATAATTATGAGTTTGTATGAACCAAGAAAAAATTCTGCTCTGCGTACAAGAACATAGTGTTACAAAAAATCTTGGAGAGATACTTGTTAATTCAGGATTTTCTGTTGTTGTGTCCAATCCTGTTCTTAGTTCTGTTACCTCACTAGCCTCAGAATCTAATCCTGATCTTATAGTCATAAGTACAAGCCTTGATTACGAGTACGCAGGCATTGAAGCAATAACGGAACTCAGAAAGAAGACAAATGTTCCAGTTATCTACCTTTCATCCAGTGATAACAAAGAAGCTTATAATAAAGCTAAAACAACAAATCCCATTGCTTACTTTTCTATGCCTATAGAGATTGATAATCTTGTTCGAACAATAGAAATCGGATTAACCAATCATCAACTTCAGCAGGAAATTGTTGAAGCACATAAAAAGTATGAGATGGTTATCAAAGCTGCAAAAGCAGGTGTATATGAAATTGATCCTGCTACATTTGAAATTGATGGAGAGGAAAAATTAGCTGAGGTTTTCGGGTATACCACTCAAGAAGTAAAAGATAATGGATGGGGAGCTCTTTTACCTATTGAGGATTTCAATAGAAAGAAGGAATTGTTATCAAGCTTATTACAAGGTAAAATTAAATCATACTCACTTGAACACAGAGTAATAAAAAAAGCTGGAACACTTGCCTGGGCTGTTTCCAGCGGCTCGCTGGTTACTGATGCACGGGGTAAATCTAAAATTGTTGGAACACTTACAGATATCACAGAAAGAAAATTAGCCGAAGAAAAATTAAAAAAATATTCTGAAGATCTTCAAAAAAGTAATTCTTCAAAAGATAAATTTTTCTCAATTATTTCTCACGATTTAAGGAACCCCTTTAACTCTTTGTTGGGATTTTCTGAATTACTTGCAAATAATATTGAAGACTTAACTGAGGATGAAATCAAAGAGTCTGCTAAATCATTACATCGCACAGCAACTAACCTTTTTAATTTGCTTACTAATCTTTTAGAATGGTCCAGATTACAGACCGGTAATTTCTCCTTTGAAAAATCAGAATTTTCACTAGGCGGTTTATTAAATCATGTAGTAAGTATCTATTCTGATTCTCTTGAGGCTAAAAATCTTCAACTGATAAAGGGGCAAGATTGTGAAGTAAATATTTTAGCGGATCAGAACATGATTGAAGCTGCAATAAGAAACCTTGTTTCTAACGCAATTAAATTTACACGAGATGGTGGCACAATTACTGTCGGCTGTGTTAGAAATGAAAACGATGCTGAGATTTTTGTTACTGATACTGGTGTTGGGATTTCCTCAGAAGATCAGGAAAGATTATTTAAAATTGATAAGCAGTTTACCACAGAAGGCACCAAGAATGAAAAAGGTACCGGCTTTGGTTTATTGTTATGTAAGGAATTAGTAGAAAAAAACAACGGCACTATAAAAGTAAAAAGCGAAAAAGATAAGGGCTCAACTTTTACGATTACTTTACCTTATCTAAAATAATTATCAATCCACTTCATTTGCAGGAAAAATTATGTCTGAAAAATCAGCACCTGAAACAAATTCCGAAAAAAACACATTTAAAAGTATCACAAAGGAATTGACACAGCCATTTATAGATTTATTTCATTCTTCACGTGCTTTGTGGGGTATTAATCTTTCATACCTGCTTGAAGGAATTACTTACTTCGGCATCGTTGGCTACCTGGTTCTTTATTTTACGGATATTGTGAAGCTAGATGATATTAGTGCCGGACAAATGGTGGGATTTCAAACTGCGGGTATTACACTTGCAATGCTTTTTCTTGGAGCAACCGTAGATTGGATTGGAGTAAGAAAATCACTTATCTACGCTTTGATCTTTATGCTGATCGGAAGAATATTTTTAACACTTGGTCCTACAATCACTTCAAACACTGGTTTATGGTCTTCTGCACATCTTATTGCAATGCTTGGATTGATGGGCATAATTTTGGGTTATGGAATTTATCAACCTGCTTGTTATGCCGCTGTTAAACAATTTACAACTGAAAAAACATCTGCTATGGGTTATGCAATGTTATATGCAATTATGAATCTTGGAGGATTTCTACCTGGAATAATTGCACCACCGATAAGACAAGCGTATGCAAGTGATCAGGAAGGTATGTTAGCAGTAATGTGGGTATATGTTGGATTAACCGTTCTGGGAATCGCTGTAGTTGCGATCATACTTTCTAAAAAAACAATTCAAAAAACAGTTGAAGAGGTTAGTACTGAAACTAAAGAGCAGATTGAGGCTGATAAAAAAGCTGAAGACGAAAAGTCAGCTAAAGAAAAAATAATGTTTTATCTTAGAAATTTTCCAATTCGGGATTTAAGATTTATGTTTTTCATCTTCATTCTAATTCCTGTTCAAACGCTTTTTGCACACAATTGGTTAACACTTCCGGTTTATTATAAAAGAGCCTTTACAGGCGTAGTCTCAGATAACTTTGAGTTTTTCACAAACTTTAATCCTTTATTAATATTTATTCTCACACCAATGGTTGCAGCCTTAACTGTAAAGCGGGATACTTATAAGATGATGATTTATGGAACATTCGTCATGGCATTTCCCACATTTATACTCGCCCTTGGTCCAAGCATCTATACTGTTTTTGCATACTTAACATTGATGACAATTGGCGAAGCAATGTGGCAGCCAAGATTTTTACAATGGGTTGCAGAAATTGCACCAAAAGGAATGACTGGAATCTATATGGGAATTGGGCAATTTCCATGGTTTTTAACTAAAGTAGTAACAAGTTTATATTCAGGATGGTTTCTGATGCACTATGCACCTGAAGGTGTTCCGCCAGCACAAATGAACACTGAAACGATGTGGTTAATTTATGGTTGTATTGCAATGGTTAGCAGTATTGGATTGTTTTTTGCTCGCGGGTGGATGCAGAAGGGTTTTAAAACTAAACACGTTGAATAAATAAATTTTTATCATAAAATATTTAGAGGATATCACTAATGGAAAAAAGAAATTTAATTTCAATTATCTGTTTAATGATATCCATTTTTGTTTTTAACAGCTGTTCATTTACTACTTATGAAAAAGTTTATCCAACCTTACAAGACGGAAAATATGACAGCGAATTTCCATACAAATCTACTTCTGATGAATTAAATAAAATAAGTGAAACAATACAAAGGGTTAACACAACAGCATTTTATAAAATTTACGTTTTTGATGAAAAAGGAAATTTTACTCTTAGCGATATTAAAGATAAAAGAGTGAGTGATATCGCTTCAAAGGTTGCTCTTGCTGATAACTCAACATCCGGAACTGCTGTAACTGTTTATTCTGAAAACGGGAATGTTGCTTTATTAACCTGCGCGCATACAATTACTTTTCCGGATACAATTATTGCATACAAATATGATGATTTAGGTTTTGCAACTAATTATATTGAATCGGTTTCTATAAAAGAAAAACAAGTTATATATGTCGCAGGATTTCCAGAGGGCAGTCAGGTTGAAGTTCTGGCAATAGATAGTAATGCAGATATTGCATTGATAGGCAGAAAATACGGAGCTCAAAAAGGAATTTTCTTTCCTTCATTCAACTATCCTTTGGGAAAAGCTAAAGAAGTTGAATGGGGTACGTTTGTTTATCTTGTTGGATATCCAATTAATTTCAAAATCATTACAAAAGCTATTGTCAGCAGTCCGCGTAGAGATGATGCAGGTTCTTTTCTTGTTGACGCTGTAATCAACCCTGGATTTAGCGGCGGGCTTGTGCTTGCAATTCGTGATGGAGTACCAAATTTTGAGTTAATAGGAATGGTGCAGTGGGTTCCGGAAGAAGAAGAAAGCCTAATTTTTCCAGAGAATCTTAAAACAAAATCAACATATAATCCAGTAGTTCCATATGATGGAAATTTGTATGTAAGAAAGCATTCAGCAATTCGGTACGGAATAGCTAAAATTATTCCTGTTGAAAATATTATGGCTTTCCTTCTTAAAAATAAATCTTATATTAACGAAAAAGGTTTCTATATTTTTGAGCAATAAAAATCCTTTTATGTAGTAACTTTTTAATCCTTTAAAGCGTCTTAATAAGTACCGAGCGCATTGATGACCAAAGAAATTGAACAAATAGAAATAAAAGCCATATGCCCAGCCTGTAATAAAACTATTTCAGAATTATGGGTTGCAAAACTCGATTCTGTAATTGGGGTTAGATATGCGTATATATGTATGGATTGCAAAAATCTGATTAAAATAACAAAAGAAAAATATTTAGATACCGCTAATCTTAAACAAAACCTTTTTTCTCAATCAACAACAGCTTAAATAAAAAACTATCTACCCTTTTTACTCTATAATAACGCTTCCACCAAGACAAACATCATCTTTATAAAAAACTGCAAATTGGCCCGGAGCAATTCCCCTGTCTTCTTTTTCAGAGATAACCGTTGCAGAGTCTTCATTAAATGTTAACGAACAATTATAAAAATGTTCACCGTGGCGAATCTTTACAAGATAATTTCCATCCAGCGGTCTTTCTTCAGCTATCCAGTTAAACTTGCCAACAGTAAATTCTTTTCTTGCGCGATTTGTAATATTTTCTTTTGAGATATAGACAATATTTTTTTCTACATCTTTATTTACAACGTACCAGGGACCACCACCCAATCTCAGGCCCGATCGCTGACCGATTGTATAGAAATAAAATCCTTTGTGTTTGCCCATAACTTTGTTTGTGTCGATATCAATTATTTCGCCGTCCAATTCCCCAAGATGATGTTTTATGAAATCAGAAAACTTAATCTTACCAAGAAAGCAGATCCCTTGACTATCCTTTCTAACCATATTTGGCAAATCGTAATTATGCGCAAGTTCCCTTATCTGTTTTTTCTTATAAGTTCCGATTGGAAAAAGAGCCCGGCTTAATTGGTGCTGTGTAAGATATGCAAGAAAGTATGTCTGGTCCTTTATTGGATCGGGAGATGTTTTTAGAATATACTTTTTGTTAATGTTTTCAATTTTAGCATAATGACCGGATGCAACTTTTTCAAAAGAGTTATCAATCTTATTAATAAACTGGCCAAATTTAATTAAACGATTACAGAACATATCAGGATTAGGAGTTCTGCCTTCCTTAATTTCAGAAATTGTGTAAGACACAACAGAATCCCAATACTCATTCTGCATATTAATGATTTCTAAAGGAACATCTGCTTGCTCACAGACAGCTCGTGCAAACTCAAGATCTTCTTCCCATGGGCAATCACCAAGAAATGAGAATTCATCTTGCAGCCATATTTTTAAATAAAAAGCTGTAACATCGAATCCTTCATCTTTAAGCAATCGAAGCGCAACAGAACTATCAACTCCACCGGAAAGTAAAACTGCAACCTTCATTTATTTTTTGTTTCCGGTCTAATTTTACTAGATTGAATTTGCTCAATTGTCTTATCATAAATTTTCTTATCCACCTTACTAAGGATAAGTGTAACAAGTTTACCAGAATTCTTGAGTCTATCAAAAAATCCTATACATAACTTATTTTTACCATCACACACCTTCATCAATCCGCGGTACCTTCCTTCAAATATCCCTCCCGAAATTGATTCAATATCCTTTATAAGAATTGTTACTGTTTTATTTCTGAAAAGAAAGTTTGAGCAGATAATTTTCTCATCGTCAATCTCAATTTTATACGGAACAAGTTTATAAAAATTTATGTATGATTTATTTAGATAATAAATTATAAAGAGTGACAACAACAATGGGATTATAATTACTAAATTTTTATCGATTAGTGTCACTAATGAGAAGGCATAAATCAGCAATAGTGGAGTCACCACTAAATTGAAATACCGGTAAATAAATTTCCAGAAAAAAGAATATGTAAATGTTTGCATAAGTGTTTATTGTTTTATCAAATTTACTCAAGTATAGTTAAACGATAAAATGATTTATTATTGCATCACAAATATGCAATAAAAAAGGGCTCACTAGAGCCCTATTAATTCAAGAAAGCTAAAATATTATTTTATTTCTGCCCCAATACCTTTTATCTGGTATAAAGTTATTGGTCCAGTTACAGTTGCTGCATCAAACTCAGTTCCTTGCTCAGCTGCAACGTGTTCGTAATATTCAATGGCTTCCTCTTTCGTTAATTCAATTTTATAAACAGTACCTTCAACCAGTGCTGATTTGCCTTTTGCTTCAACAGGGAAAACAATATCACCATCTTTAACTTTTATTTTAACTTTCTGATTTTCGGCATCACTTTTCAACTCCATCCAGCAGCCGGCCATTGCACATACTTCAAGAATTTCACCCTCAACTAAAACTGTTTTACCAACATAGTCTTCGGGTTTATCAAGAATTTTTGAGATTGTTGTTTTATCTTTTAAAGAAATTTCTTTTCCGTACTTATCCGTCTGTGAGAAAGATGCAACTGTAGCGAGAAGAAATAAAAAGATTAATAATTTATTCACTGTGTCTCCTTGTTTTTATTTTGTTATTTATTGTGTTAAAATTTTATTGTTACCTGTTCCTTAAATTCAATTTTAATTCCTTCTAATTCCCCAACAACTTCCTTAAACTCTTCCATGGTTTCTGGTTTGGTATTCTGAAAATTTTTAAACACTTCTTTATTCTTAATTATTTCGGTAAAATCAATTTCCATAAAAGTTACTTTAGAGCCGTCAACAAAAGAGGCATCTGTTTCACTAATACCATCCTCAAAGTTAAAGTATAACGCCATTTTCATTCCATCAAACATTTCTATCATTTTCTGTTCAGCTTGTTCGTTAAAAGTAGAGTCTTCAAATTCAGACGTTTCTTCGGTCTCCGGTTTATCTTCCATTTCAGGCTTAGGAAAGTTTATAACTAAAGTTGATGGGTTTCCCTTTTTAAAATTAAACTTTAGTAAATCAGCAGCCTCTTCTTCTTCAACTTCACCAAGATCATTACCCATTGGAACTTTATCTTCAGGACTTGGATTAAGTTTTAATTTATTAATATCCTTAAAAGAATAAATTACTTTATATCCTTCATAATTATCCTTTTTTACCAATTCTCCAGAAACATATGTAACTCCTTCCCCAAATTTGGCGGCCTTTTCTTTTAATTCAGTTTCATTAAATATTTTAAATTCCTCAGATTCTGTTGAATCAAAAGCCATTGCAAATTCTTTCATCATATTTATAACTTCGGTCTTCATAACAAATACTTCTTCAATCGTTCCTGATCCATCTTTGTTTAGATTTACAGTAGTGTTTACTTGCAAACACCCGGTAAGAAAGATCGAGAATATAATTCCAACAAACAGATATTTGATTTGCTTCATTTAATTTCCTTTTTAATTTTATAATAAATTACTTGCTAATTCTGCTAACTCGGAACGCTCGCCTTTTTCCAAATTAATGTGTGCATAAAGTTTTTGTCCTTTAAATCTATCTATAAGATAAGAAAGTCCGTTAGATTGTCCATCAAGATAAGGATGGTCTATTTGATAAACATCACCTGTAAATACAACCTTTGCGCCTTCACCAGCTCGAGTGATAATAGTTTTAATTTCGTGCGGAGTAAGATTTTGCGCCTCATCCACAATAAAAAATATTCTTTGTAAACTTCTACCACGTATATATGATAACGGCTCTATAACAAGCTTCTGATCTTTAACCATTGTATCAATTGCCGTATGCTGTTTATCATTTTCCGGAAACTGATCCTGAATAACTTTTAAATTATCCCAAAGCGGCTGCATATAGGGTGCTAGTTTACTCTCTACATCGCCGGGAAGAAAACCAATGTCTTTATTACTAAGTGGTACGATGGGCCGAGCAATAAATATTTGTCTGTAATTCTTCTTAACGTGTAAAGCACTTGCCAAAGCAAGTAATGTTTTTCCCGTACCGGCTTTGCCTGTCATCGAAACAAGTTTTATATCTGGATTTATTAAAGCATTAACAGCAAATGATTGCTCTGCATTTCGAGGGTTTATTCCATAAACATTTGTTTTATCTACCTTAACTATGAATTCTTTATTCTGATCCAGATGAGCAAGTACTGAACGATTTGTATTTCTTAATATGTAATACTTATTTGAAAAAGCTTCACCATTTAATTTCTTTAAGAACGGTTTAGCCGGAACCTGGTAAGGCGGTTGAAAAAGTTTAATTAACAATTCATCATCAACATCCTCAACAATTCCTTTTCCGCTGTAAAGCTCTTCAATACTTTTTACTCTGTCAGTTGTGTAGTCTTCGGCTAGAATTCCAAGTGCTTTGGCTTTCATCCTAAGGTTAACATCTTTGGTTACAAGAATAACCTGAGATTTATTCCTTAATTTTTCCTGCCAATCATAAGCGACGCTAAGCACACGATGATCCGGTGTATCATCTTTAAATACATCACGAATTGCTGGTGCAAGTCCCTTTAAAATTGCTATCTTTAGTTTGCCTCTTCCCTTGCCCATCGATATTCCACCATTGAATAATGCTGAACCCGTCATTGAATCAAGTGTTCTTGCAAATTCACGGGCATTTAGATTTATAACTTGGCTGCCTCGTTTAAAATGATCAAGTTCCTCAATAACTGTTAACGGTATAACAACATCATTTTCCTGAAACATCTTTATTGAATCTGCATCATGTAAAATAACATTTGTATCCAGCACAAATGTTTTAGGAATTTTTTTCGTAAGAGTAGGATTTTTTTTTGCTGTCATAAAAGTGGGGATTAATTATTAATTGTAATTATAAAATAATTGTGTGGAACCAATTAGAATTTTTTCTGATCGATTTGGTGTTTTGTTAGTCAAAAAAATAATATTGTTCTATTGTTATGATTTACATGCAAAAATCTGAAATAACATTATCAAATTCAAATTAAACAAATTAACATTTATTAGTTCAAAATTTATTCTGTGCAGGAATAGTAATCACAAATTCACTTCCAGCATTCACTTTACTTTTCGCTTCAATATGCCAATTAAGCAATTCAACTAATTCTTTTACCAAAACTAAACCTAAACCGGTGCCGCCTTCACCCATCGTACCTCTGCCTGTAGAAATTTTACCAAGTAAAAATATATTTCTAAGCTGTGATTCCTCTATTCCAATTCCGTTATCTTTTATAATTAATTTATGTAAAGCATTTTCATTTATTAAGCTTACATTTATCTCGCTATGTTGATTAGAAAATTTGATTGCATTATTAATTAAATTGCCAATGATTGTCTGGATAACAAATCTATCGGTCTCTACTGATAAATCTTCCGGGACATTGATTGTTATCTTTATTTTCTTGTTTTGTGCTGATTGTAAGTAAGGATGAATTGAAGATTCCAAAACATCTTTCATCAAAAGATTTTCCGGATATACATCAATTTTATTGTTGGATAATCTTGCCCAGGTAAGAAGATTTTCCAATAACCTAATCAAATTCTTTGATGAAGAATTCATCTGGCCAATTATTTCTCTCTTATCTTTATCGCTTATTCTATCATAATCTAATTCAAGTAACTCAGAGATATTAACAAAAGCGGCTATTGGATTTCTTAAATCGTGTGCAATAATTGAAAAAAATTTATCTTTTGTTGCATTTAGCCCCGCGAGGACTTCGTTTTTTTCACTTATTTCTATTCTGTTATTTTCTATTTCATCATTTTTATATTGTAAAAGATTTTTTGCTTTAAGAATTTTATTTCTATTCCTTAAAAGCATCCAAATAAAAATGATAAATACTATTGCTAATAGTGAAATTACTAGGGCTATTATCTTTTGTGAATTGATAATCTTTTTCTGCAATTCATTTTCGTGAACTAATAATTCCGTTTCCCGTTCTTTTTGCTTAAGTTCATGCTTTGTTTGAAGTTCAGCAATTTTTGCGCTGTTCGACAAAGTAAAAAGACTATCACTTGTTTCCTTATATTTTTGATGATACTCAAATGCCTTCTTAAAATTTTGATTTTTTGAATACAGATCTGAAAACTCCTTGTAAATAATACTAAGATCTGTCAGGGAATTTAGTTCCTTTGCTAAATTGAAGGCTTCAATAAGAGACTTTTCAGACTCTGAAATATTATTTGTCCGGTTATAAAACTTCCCAAGGTCTGATAATGCATGAATGATCTCCAACTTATACTCAGTTTTTCTTGCAAGCTGTAATGATTCCGTAAAATATTTTTCAGCCGCCTGCAAATTATTTTTATCTAACTGAATGTTACCTAGGATAGAATAAGCCCAAATAAGGCTCTTTGAATCATTTACGGAACGGGAGTTTTGAATAGCTTGTTCTAAATATTTCTCTGCTTTCTCAATATTTTTCTGACTAAGATATACTTCAGCTATATAACTTTGAAGAAGAGCTAATGTTGCTTTGTCACTATTCTCTGCGTATTTCAATCCTTCCAGATAGTATTTTAAACAGTTTTCATAATCACCGTTATTATCATACATAACACCAATATTCAATAAGGTATTAAGTATTGTAACTTTATCACCTATCTTTTTTGCATAATCAAGCGAACGAAGAAATGTTTCAAATGCAAGATCAACATTCCCTTTCATTTGATGATTTATTGCCTGGGAATTGAAAACTTTAATTAAACTAAGAGAATCGTTAAACTCTTCATAAATCTTAATAGCTTCTTCATAAAGCTTATCAGATTGATTAATATCTCCAAGATGCCAAAGTGCAACTCCTTTATTAAAAATAGCATCAGCTTTGCTCCAGCGGCTATTTATTTTATCGGCAAGTGTAATTGCTTCATTAAGATAATTAATTGCCTCATTTGGATTTTCTGAAGAAAGAAAATATCCAGCTTCAATTAATAGTTTTAATTTTTGTTTTCCTTCAGATTTACTAATCATTCCTTTTAATGAGTCAATTTGGGTCTGCGATTGAATTGGATTTATGAGAAATAAAAAAATGAAGATTATTGAAATTATATTGATTTTAATTTTCATAGTTAACTAAAAGTCTGTTTATTTGATGCTTTAACACTAAAGCTATAAATAATGAAAACGATTGTGAAAATTGTTTAAAGGGCTATCGGATTTATAATAGATTATCATATATTTGTAAACAAAAATAAGAACGCCATTGCTCAAAAACTATTTAAAAATATTAGTATGATTTGAAGTTTTAGCCACTTTTGGAGTGGCTATTTTTTTATCCGAAAACACTTGATGAATTATGAATAAACAAAAATTAAAAGCTAAACTAATCCTTGAGGACGGAACTGAGTTTGCCGGTTACAGTTTTGGATTTGAAGGAAATACCAACGGTGAAGTTGTTTTTAATACCGGAATGGTTGGTTATCCCGAAACAATGACTGATCCATCTTACCGAGGACAAATCTTGGTTTGCACTTATCCATTAATCGGTAACTACGGAATTCCCTCAAAAGAAAAAGAAGATGGATTGTATAAGAATTTTGAATCAGATAGTATTCATTGCCGTGCTTTAATTGTCACTGATTATTCATTTGAATATTCGCATTGGAGTGCAGAGCGTTCTTTATCTGATTGGATGATTGAAGAAAAGATTCCTGGTATTTATGGGATTGATACAAGAATGTTAACAAGAAAACTCCGCAATAAAGGAACTATGCTTGGGAAGATCGTTGTTGATGAAAAACCTAAAATAGAATTTCAAGATCCAAACAAAACAAATCTTGTTGGAGAAGTAAGTGTTAAAGAAGTTGTTGAGTACAATGCTGGTACACAAAAAATAATTCTTGTGGATTGCGGGACAAAGAATAATATAATTCGTGCTTTTCTTGGTAGAGATATTACAGTTATTCGTGTTCCTTATGATTATGATTTTACGAAGATTGAAGCAAACGGAATTGTAATCTCAAATGGTCCGGGCGATCCAAAACTAAATATAAAAACTATTGAGCATGCAAAGATTGCAATGCAATCAAACAAGCCGATTCTTGGAATTTGTCTTGGTTCGCAAATACTTGCACTTGCTGCTGGGGCTGATACTTATAAATTAAAATATGGTCATCGTGGGCACAACCAGCCTTGTAATGAACTTGGAACAAAGCGTTGTTATATAACTTCTCAAAATCACGGCTATGCTGTTGATGCAAAAACTTTAGCAGAAGATTGGCGAGAATGGTTTGTTAATGATAATGACGGAACAAATGAAGGTATCATTCATATTTCAAAACCATTTTTTGCTTCGCAGTTTCATCCCGAAGCTTCTCCTGGACCAGATGACAGCGAATTTATTTTTGATATGTTTGTTAGAGCTTTGAAATAAACTCAGTGGCTCTTCGTGCTAACCTCTGTGTTCCTCCGTGAAAGAATTTTTACACTGAGAACCACAGAGAAGCCACAGAGTTACTCAGAGAAAGAAAAAGATTATGATTAAAAAAGGTAAACCAAAGAAAGTTTTAATTCTTGGAAGCGGCGCGTTACAAATCGGACAGGCTGGCGAGTTTGATTACTCCGGCTCACAAGCTATAAAGGCGCTTAAAGAAGATGGAATTACAACTGTACTAGTTAACCCAAATATTGCTACGATTCAAACATCAGAAAATTTTGCTGACAAAGTTTACTTCGTTCCAATTAAAACTGAGTTTGTTGAAAAGATAATTCTTAAAGAGCAGCCTGACTCAATTCTACTCCAATTCGGTGGACAAACAGCACTTAACGTTGGTGTGGATTTATACGATAAAGGGATTTTAGAAAAGTATAACATTAAAGTTCTTGGAACTCCAGTTGATACTATTAAAGATACTGAAGACAGATTATTATTTGGAGATCGTGTTGCGGAAGTTGGATTAAAGATTGCAAGAAGTAAAACAGCAAAAAGTGTGGATGAAGCAGTAAAAGCAGCTGAAGAGATTAATTTTCCTGTGATGGTGCGTATTGCTTATGCACTCGGTGGATTGGGTTCAGGAATTGTAAACAATAAAGAAGAGTTGGTAGAAAAAGCAACGCGAGCATTTTCATTTACTAAACAAATTTTGATTGAAGAATCTTTATACGGATGGAAAGAAGTTGAGTACGAAATTGTTCGTGACAATTATAATAATTGTATTACGATCTGCTCAATGGAAAATATTGATCCAATGGGAATACACACTGGCGACAGCGTTGTAATTGCTCCTGTACAATCCTTATCTGCAAAAGAAAACTTTAAACTTCGTTCAATCGGAATAAAATTAATTCGACATCTGGGAATTATCGGTGAGTGCAACATACAATATGCACTCGATCCCAACTCTGAAGATTACAGAATAATAGAAGTAAACGCACGATTGAGCAGAAGCTCTGCACTTGCATCAAAAGCAACCGGTTATCCGCTCGCATTCATTGCAACAAAACTTGCATTAGGCTACGCACTTAATGAAGTCGTAAACATTATAACACAGGAGACATCTGCAAACTTTGAACCTGCACTCGATTATGTTGCATTAAAATTTCCCCGCTGGGACTTACAGAAATTTCAACAAGTAAGCACACAGCTTGGATCTGAAATGAAATCAGTCGGCGAGGTAATGTCGCTTGGCAGAAGCTTTGAAGAAGTGCTACAAAAAGCAATTCGTATGCTTGATGTTGGAATGCAGGGATTTGTTGGTAACGAAATGAATTTTGCGAATCTTGATAAAGAATTATCTGAACCAACTGACAAAAGAATTTTTGCAATTGCTGTTGCACTTAAGCAAGGTTACTCTGTTGATAAGATTCACAATCTCACAAAAATTACAAAATGGTTTTTGTATAAGATGAAAAATATTGTTGAACTTGAAAATCATATCGCAAATAAGCAATTAAAAAATGTTGATGCAGAATTAATGCGGCACTTGAAGCAAAGTGGATTTTCAGACTTTCAAATCGGCAAGCAGACAAACACAAAAGAACTTGATGTTCGCGAGTATCGCAAATCATTAAATGTAATTCCTGTTGTAAAACAGATTGACACAATGGCGGCAGAGTTTCCTGCTCAGACAAATTATCTCTACTTAACTTATCACGGAGTTGAAGATGATATTAAGCTTGGAGAAAAAGATCAGATAGTTGTGCTTGGCAGCGGTGCATATCGCATCGGTTCATCGGTTGAATTTGATTGGTGCTGCGTTAACGCTGTTAATCAGGTTAATAAAAGCGGTTACAAATCAATTATGATTAATTGCAATCCTGAAACTGTGAGCACTGACTATGATATTTATGATAAACTTTATTTTGAACAATTAACGTTTGAGCGTGTGCTTGATATTTATGATAAAGAAAATCCGCGCGGAGTAATTGTTTCGATGGGCGGACAGGTTCCTAATAATCTTTCAATGAAACTCCATAATGCCGGATTAAAAATTATTGGGACTTCGCCGGAACAAATTGATAATGCTGAAAGCCGACATAAATTTTCAAAAATTCTAGATAGAATCGGTGTCGATCAACCCGAATGGAATGAAGTAACCACTCTTGCAGATGCAAAAGTTTTTGCGGAGAGCGTTGGTTATCCTGTTTTGATAAGACCAAGTTATGTTCTTAGCGGTGCGGCTATGAGCATAGTTCTTACAAAAGATGAACTTGAAATGTATCTTAAAAAAGCTACCGATCTTAATTCTGAGCATCCGGTTGTGATAAGCAAGTTTATTACTGATGCGCGTGAAATTGAAGTTGATGCAGTTGCAAACGAAGGCGAGCTTTTCTGTTATGCAATAGCTGAACACGTTGAAAATGCAGGAGTTCATTCCGGTGATGCAACAATTGTACTTCCTCCGCAGCGCACATATCTAGAAACAATGCGTAAAGTAAAAATGATTACGCGTGAAATTGCGCAGAAGCTTGAGATTACCGGACCATTTAATATTCAGTTTATCGCAAAAGATAACGAAGTAAAAGTTATTGAATGTAATCTTCGTGCATCAAGAAGTTTTCCTTTTGTATCCAAAACTTTAAAAATAAATTTTATAGAAATTGCAACACGATTAATGCTTGGAGAAAAAGTTCCAAGAATTGATAAATCATCTTTTGATCTTGATTATGTTGGAGTTAAAGCTTCACAGTTTTCTTTTACAAGATTGAAAGGATCTGATCCTGTTACCGGAGTTGAAATGTCATCAACAGGTGAAGTTGCTTGTTTGGGTGATGATTTTAATGAGGCGTTTCTAAAAAGTCTTTTAGCAATTGGCCAAAGAGTTCCAACAAAAGGTGTATTACTTTCAACCGGAACTCCAAAAAATAAAGCTGAACTAATTGATGAATTAAAAATCCTACAGAAAATGGGATTAAAATTTTATGGAACAAAAGGCACTTCGGAATTTTACAAAGAAAATGGCGGACTTGATGTTGAAGTTCTATATCGTCCGTTTGATAACCAGGAACCAAGCATATTAAGTTATATGGGCAATGGTCAAATTGATCTTGTAGTAAACATTCCCAAGACATCTGAAAAAGTTGAGCTTGACAGTGATTACATTATTAGAAGAAAAGCTGTTGATCTTAACATTGCACTTTTTACAAATGTACAAATTGCAAAAAGATTTGTTAAAGCACTCAAGAATTATAAGCCCTCTGAATTGAAAATGAAAAGCTGGGATGAGTATGA
>CALLZX010000432.1 GCA_937858935.1 uncultured Ignavibacteriales bacterium
ATAATGATTTAATTGAATATCTTTGTAAAAATGTTTTGATATGAAAAAGAAAATTAAAAAAATAAATTCGTTGTTGATTAGATATTTTGGTATTCCTAAAAAGGCAAAACAAAATCCAGATCCTTTAGACACAATTATTGGTACTATTTTATCTCAAAATACTAACGATAAAAATTCATATCAGGCTTACAGAAATCTTAAAGATAATTTTAATAACTGGAATAAACTTGCAGAATTGACTCCAGCCAAAATTGAAAAATATATCAAAATAGCCGGATTAGGAAAACAAAAATCAAAAGCCATTTATGAACTTCTGCAATCATTAAAGAAAAAAGATAGATCAGTTTCGTTAGATCACATCAAAACAAAAAATGATAAAGAGATTTTAGAGGAACTCACATCATACAACGGTGTTGGAGTTAAAACTGCAAGTTGTGTTTTACTTTTTTCATTAGGAAGAAATGTTTGTCCTGTTGATACTCATGTACATCGCACGTTAAATAGAATAGGTGTTGTTGAAACAAACACACCAGAAAAGACTTTCTATAAAATAACCGGTTATATTCCTGAAAATGCTGCTCATTCATTTCATACTAATCTAATCAGATTAGGAAGAGAAATTTGTAAACCCACTAATCCAAATTGTTCAATTTGTCCTTTGTTAAAGTTGTGTAAGTATGATCACAAATCACTAACAGCAAAAGTAAAGAATAAAACAATTTCTTTTATGTTACTTGATAATCTTTAACCATCGCAAATAATATCTACTTTTTTATCTTAGCTAAAAGTTTTAACTTAACACAACTATTTACCCTTACTAACTAATCGGAGTTTTATAAATGTCTAACAATCTTGGATTGATCGGTTATGATTTTGTTGAGTTTTATGTTGGCTCAGCAAAAATGTGGGCTTACTGGCACGCAAAAGCTATGGGATTAAATGTAACCGCCTATCTTGGTCCTGAAACTGGACACAGAGATAGAGTTTCATACTTTCTTGAAAAGAATAATGTAAGAATTGTATTAACATCAGCCGTTAAACCCTCAACTTATGATGTTGCTTCATTTGTTGAGAGGCATGGGGATGGTGTTAAAAGATGGTCCGTAAGAGTAAAGGATGTTAATAAATCCTTTGAAACTTCACTTCAGAATGGCGGTATTCCGGTTCATTATCCTAAAAAAATTGAAGATGAGTTTGGTTACATAGTTGAGGCTGCTATAAAGTTATATGACGATGCTGAAATTGTCTTTATAAATCGTGAAAACTATAAAGGATTATTTAAACCAGGTTACGCAAAACCTGTTCAAAATATTGTTGTTACAAATGAGGATACAGGATTGCAAAGTATTGATCATATTGTAGGAAATGTAAGAACGAATGAAATGAATCTTTGGGCTAATTATCTAAACAAGAGTTTAAACTTTGAAACATTTATTGAATTTGGTGAAGGTGATATTTCAACAAAATATTCTGCATTGCTGTCTAAAGTTGTTAGATCCCGAGAAGGTGCTCCAATAAAAAATCCTATTAATGAACCATTTGACGGACTTAAAAAATCTCAGATAGAAGAGTATATTGATGAATATTTTGGATCTGGAATCCAGCATGTTGCTATAACCACAAATGATATTATATCAACCATAAAAGCGATGCGCGCAAATGGCATGGAATTTTTAAGCACTCCGCCAGATACTTATTACAAAATGTTAAAAGAAAAAGGTTGGAACATAAAAGAGAATATTGATGAACTTCAAAAGCTTGGAATACTTTGTGATCTTGAAGGGAAAGGATATTTATTGCAGTTGTTCACAAAACCTGTAGGTGATAGACCAACTTTCTTTTATGAAATAATTCAACGATGTGAAGGTGCTGAAGGATTTGGTCAGGGAAATTTTCAGGCATTGTTTGAATCAATTGAAAGAGATCAAGCAGTAAGAGGAAATCTGGATAAAGAATAGTTAAGTTCAGGTTCAGGCATAAGTTCAAGAAAAGTTTAAGAGAAAAAATATTTAGGAGTACAAAATGCCATTTTATGTTAGGGTTGGAAAAGTTCCACCGAAAAGACATACAACATTTTACAAAGAAGATGGAAAATCCTTATATCGTGAAGAACTTTTTAGTACAAAAGGATTTTCAGGAATCTATTCCAACAAGTATCATCTTTATATGCCTACTGAGGTTGAAAAGATTGATGAAGTTAAAATTGATTCATCTGCAAATGATTGGAAAGATGCGCCGCTTGAGTATTATCATTTTATTACTGATAAGAAAAAATCTAACGGTAATATAATCACTGCACGAAATGAGTTTCTTAAAAATGATCATTGCATAATTTCGACTGCACATCTTTCGGAAGACACAGAATATTTTTATCGCAATAGCCAGATGCATGAAATGTTATTTGTTCATCACGGTAAAGGGGTTTTGTTAACAGAGTATGGTAAAATTGATTTTACTGAGTGGGATTATCTGATCATACCAAAGGGAACAACTTACCAGATTAAGTTTGATGATTATAAAAACAATAAACTATTTATTGTTGAATCTGATACTCCATTTGATATTCCTAAACATTTTAGAAATGAATATGGACAGTTAACAGAAGAAGCTCCCTATTACGAAAGGGATTTTCGTGTTCCGGAGTTTACAGAACCGATTGACAAGATTGGTGATTTCAGATTGCGGTTAAAAGTTCGGAACAGAATGTTTGAATACAAACTACCACATCACCCATTTGACGTTGTGGGTTGGGATGGATTTCTTCATCCCTATGCTTTTAATATAAAAGAATATGCTCCAAAAGTTGGTAAGACCCATCTTCCACCGCCAATACATCTTGCATTTGTAACTCAACATTTTGTTGTATGCAATTTTGTTCCACGCTTGTATGATTTTCATCCGGATGCAATTCCGGCTCCGTATTATCATTCAAATGTTGATAGTGATGAGGTTCTATATTATGTACATGGTGATTTTATGAGCAGGACTGGTGTTCAGGAAGGTTCAATTACTCTGCATCCAATGGGAATTCCACACGGACCGCAGCCTGGTAAAACAGAAGCATCTATTGGCAAAACAGAAACTGAAGAATACGCAGTTATGATTGATACATTTACGCCACTGTACGTAACTAAAAATGTAAAAGACACGATGGTTGGTGATTACAGCCAATCCTGGCTTCAAAAGAAATAAATATTTTAAGGAAATCTAATGAAATTCGTCTCATACTTAAATAAAAAAGAAGAACGACTAGGAATATTATTTAACGATAAAGTATATGATCTTCAAAAAGCTGCCTCAATAATAAAAATTAAACTACCTTCAACTATGAAAAAATTTCTTGAAGGTGAAGATAGTTCGATGAAACTTGCCCGAAAGGTTTTTGAATCAATAAAAAAAGAAAAAATTAAATCTGGATTAAAGTATAATAGGCTTGCTCTTTTATCTCCAGTTCCAAATCCAACTTCGTTGCGTGATGGATATGCTTTTAGACAGCATGTGTTTACAGCCAGAAGAAACAGGGGAGTGGAAATGATTCCTGAATTTGATCAGTTTCCAATATTTTATTTTGGTAACCACAATTCGGTTTTTGGGCCAGGAAATGTAAAAGTGGAAGATGATCATTTAAGAGGATTGGACTTTGAACTTGAATGTGCAATTGTAATTGGCAAGAAAGGGAAGAATATAACTTCAAATAAAGCTGATGAATATATTGCAGGTTATATGATTATGAATGATCTTTCAGCAAGAGTTTTGCAAATGGAAGAAATGAAATTGAGTCTTGGTCCTGCCAAGGGAAAAGATTTTGCAACTACTCTTGGTCCATGGTTAGTTACTCCTGATGAGTTAGATCCTTATATTGTAAAAACAAAACTCGGTAATAAGTACAATCTTGAGATGAAAGCCAGACATAATGGAAAGCAAATCTCTAAGGGAAATGTTAACCAAATGGATTGGACATTTGCTGAGATAATTGAAAGAGCAAGTTATGGTGTAACCTTGTATCCTGGAGATGTTATCGGCTCTGGTACAGTAGGAACAGGATGCTACTTAGAATTGAATGGAACCTGGGCTATAGAGGCAAAAGAAAAAGGATTAGAACATAAACCAGTTTGGTTAAATGATGGTGATGAAATAGAATTAGAGATAACAGGACTTGGGATATTGAAAAACAAAGTAAAAAAATCTAAATCAAGTCGGTCTATTCTTGCAAATAAGAAGAACTTAAAACAATAGTACGCGGATCTAAAGGATTTACACGGAATAAAAAATGAAGGATATAATTCCTAAAGAACTAACCGTACCTGAAGTACAACGTTTATTACAAGGTGGCATCGGACCCAGACCAATTGCTTTAGTATCTACAATTTCTAAAGATGGTATAAATAATCTTTCACCATTTTCATTTTATAACGTGTTTGGAGCAAATCCACCCGTTATTGCATTTTCTCCTTCGAGAAGAGGCCGAGATGGCTCATTTAAGGATACTTATCTTAATTTGGTTGAGACAAAAGAATGTGTTGTACAAGCCGTAACTTATTCAATGGTTGAGCAAGTTAGTCTTGCATCAACTGAATACGAAAGAGGAATTGATGAGTTTGTAAAAAGTGGCCTAACACCCATTGATTCTGATATTTTAAAACCAAAACGAGTTAAAGAGTCACCATTTCAAATGGAGTGTAAGCTGATCGATATGATGAGTTATGGTAATGGTGGAGCCTCCGCAAACATTGCAGTCTGTGAGGTCATAAAATTTCATGTTGATGAAGAAGTATTTGTTAACGGTATTATTCACCCAAATAAAATAGATCTTATAGCACGGATGTCTGGTGATTTCTATTGCAGGGCATTTGGCGACAATGTTTTCGAAGTTGAAAAACCTTTAGCTAAAAAAGGTATTGGTTATGACCAGATTCCAGATTTTATTAAAAACTCAAATATCTATTCAGCTAATAATCTTGGTAAGTTTGGTAATATAGAGATTATTCCTTCAGAGAATACTGTAACTCAATATATAGAAGAAGTTAGACGGATTATTAGAAATGAATCCGATCATTCATTAATTTTATTTGAAGACTTCCAAAACCAAAAGAATTTTATAAAAATGTTACA
This sequence comes from uncultured Ignavibacteriales bacterium, assembly GCA_937858935.1. GTDB lineage: Bacteria > Bacteroidota > Ignavibacteria > Ignavibacteriales > Ignavibacteriaceae > IGN3. The sequence goes on from CALLZX010000432.1 coordinate 5,113, forward strand.
AATAGTTCTTGTCAATTCTAGTTTATGTCCATCGGATAAAAAACAAATGCTTGAGAGAACTGCAAAGGTTGCTCTTGAATCAAATCAGACAGAGATTGCATGGAAGATTGCACTATTTGCTGGTAGAGATAATGGATGAAAATAATTTACCTATATGGATCCCCTCTGCTGAAAGAGTAAGTAACAGCAACTTTACACGATACTTTTCATTTCTTAGAACACATTTCAAAAAAGATTTCAATAATTACGAAGAACTATACAACTGGTCCATTAACCAGATACAAGAGTTTTGGAAATCAATCTGGGAATACTCAGGAATAATTCACTCTAAATCCTATAAAACTGTTTTAAGTGAAAGGATTATGCCTGGAGCAAAATGGTTTAAAGGATCTGAATTAAACTTTGCTGAAAATCTTTTAAGATATAATGATGATAGAGACGCCATAATTTCAATTCGCGAAAATCATCCAACAATAAGAATAACATATCAAGAACTTTATAATTTAGTTGCTAAATGTGCTGATGGATTGAAGAAACTTGGTGTAAAAAAGGATGATAGAGTTGCAGGATTCGTAACTAATTATCCTGAATCAGTAATTGCAATGTTAGCAACAACTAGTTTGGGAGCAATATGGAGTTCTACTTCTCCTGATTTTGGATTTGAAGGTGTCTATGATCGGTTCAGTCAGATTGAACCAAAAGTACTTTTTGCAAATGAATCATATTACTACGGCGGAAAACAGTACAACAGTTTGGGAAAGATTGAAAAATTAATTTCTCGAATCTCTAGTATTGAGAAAGTAATTTTAATAAAAGAATTTGAGAATTTTAAGCAGGATAACCAGTCTGAAACAATCTCTATCTTAACATCTAACTATATTAAATATAAAGACTTACTAGATAATACTTCAAAAATAATAGAATTTGAACAAGTTCCTTTTAATCATCCAGTTTATATTATGTATTCATCGGGAACTACGGGTAAACCAAAGTGTATTGTACATGGAGCAGGCGGTACTTTACTTCAGCATTTTAAAGAACTTCATCTTCATAGTGATGTTAAAAGAGAAGATAAAATTTCTTACTACACAACCTGCGGATGGATGATGTGGAATTGGTTAGTTAGTGGATTACAATTGGGAGCAAGTGTTGTTTTGATTGATGGAAGTCCGGTTTATCCTGATTATGAAATTCTTTGGAAGAAAATTGAAGAAGAGGAAATTACAATATTTGGTACGAGTCCAAAATATTTATCAAGTATAGAAAAATCTGGATTGATTCCCGGAGAAAAGTATGATTTATCCAAACTGAAAACGATTCTCTCAACTGGTTCACCTTTAAGCGAAGAAAATTTTAAGTGGGTTTACAAAAATGTAAAATCTGATTTACAACTTTCTTCCATATCCGGCGGCACAGATATTATTTCTTGTTTTATGCTGGGCAGTCCAATTCTTCCGGTATATTCAGGTGAAATCCAATGCAGAGGATTGGGTATGAAAGTGGAAGCGTATGATGAAAACGGTGAATGTGTGATAGATAAAAAAGGTGAACTTGTTTGTGCAGAGCCTTTTCCATCCAGTCCTATTTATTTTTGGAATGATGCTGAGAATGAAAAATATAAAAAAGCATACTTTGAAAGATTCCCTAATCAATGGCATCACGGAGATTTTATTAAGATTACTAAAAATGGCGGAGTTTTTGTCTATGGCAGATCTGATTCAACTTTAAATCCTGGTGGGGTTAGAATTGGAACTGCTGAGATTTATAGAATTGTTGAATCACTTGATGAAGTTATTGATAGTTTAGTAGTAGGACAGAATTGGAATAATGATGTAAGAGTTATTCTGTTTGTTGTTCTTAAAAACGGATTTAAGCTGGATGAAATACTTGTCGAAAAAATTAAAACTAATATTAGACTCTCAACCACTCCAAGACACGTTCCTACTATAATTAAGCAAGTGAATGAGATACCACATACAATAAGTGGAAAGAAAGTTGAGCTTGCAGTAACAAAAATTTTAAATGGTGAAGATGTTGATAATAAAGAAGCCTTATCAAATCCTGCATCTTTAGAGCAGTTTTATAAAATAATATAGTAATAAAATCTAACAGACGATTTCTAAATCTCTGAATGAAAATCAAGTTATGGTGTTAAAGCTATTCTCTAAAACATTTAATATTTCTTTTCTTTATTCCACTAAAGTATACTCTATAGCAGTTTTTGATTTTATATTCAAACTCACTTATTATATTTAAAATCTAACTACAATAAAAGTTTTAAGTTTATATAATTTAAGCGGTAACGGACAATTATTAAAAGAAAATTTGTTACAAGTATTTAGTAATAATTATTAATGGTAATTTTAATTATTAAATAAAGAAATTTCCGGAGTTCATTTTATGAAATCGTTGCTAAAGACTTTGATTGTATTTTTTTCTTATTTAATTCTTTTGAATGCTGAGACTATAGCGCAGCTGGACTCTGTGATTTTTACTTCGTCAAATCTACCTCTTGTCCTTATCGATACAGAAGGACAAACAATCCATAATAGTTATCGCATTGTGGCCAATATGGGTATCATTAATAATCCAGACGGACAAAGAAATTACTTATCTGATCCATTTACTGATTATAATGGAAAAATCAGTATTGAAATTAGAGGCAGTTCATCAACAATGTTTGATAAAAAACCATATGGATTTGAAACTCAGGATTCTGCTGGAAATAATCTAAATGTTTCTTTAATGTCCATGCCCAAAGAGAATGACTGGGTTCTTTATGCATCATATTCCGATAAAACTTTTCTACGAAATGAAATTCCATACTACCTTTCAAGATCGATAGGGAGATACGCATCACGAACAGCTTATTGTGAATTATTCATAAATGGTTCCTATCGTGGATTGTATGTATTAATGGAAAAAATTAAGCAGGATAAAAACAGAGTAGACATTGCTAAATTAAACCCTGAGGACACAACTGGCAGTGATCTTACAGGTGGTTACATTCTAAAAATTGATAAGCCCTATGAAGTTGGCTGGCAGGTAAATGTAAATCCATTGTACGGATTTGATAAAGCCTATTATCAATACCACGATCCTGATTCGGCGGAGCTTGCTCCAAAGCAGAGAGCCTACATTAAAGATTTTATGTTTAAAGTAGAAAGCACACTAGTAAGTTCAAATTACAGGGATACAGTTAATGGCTATTCAAAATATATAGATGTGCAATCTTTTGTGGATTATTTTTTAATCTCCGAACTTGTAAAGAGTGTTGATGCTTATCGTTTTAGTTTTTATATGTATAAAGAGAAAGACAGCGATGGCGGTAAACTGTGTTTGGGACCAATCTGGGATTATGATCTTGCATTTGCAAATTATGGTGAAGGCGCGTGGGAGCAGCCGTGGTTAACTTCCGAATGGATTGCTGATATAACAGCATGGAAAAGAACTTATTTTATGAAAAGATTAATGAGCGATCCAAATTTTAAAAATAAAGTGAAAGAAAGATGGATACAAATTCGTAGCAGTGTTTTTTCTACCAGTAATATTATTTCATTCATGGATCAGACAGTCAGTAGAATTAGTGAAGCACGCATAAGAAATTTTATTAAGTGGCCAATAATTGGTATTTATGTTTGGCCCAATTATTATATCGGTGCCACTTATGAAGATGAACTAACTTTTCTAAAAGGATGGATAGTCCAGAGACTAAACTGGATGGATATTGAACTTACAGGCAATCCATTAATAATTGAAGAAGAAAATGACAATGTTCTAAAATCATTTATTCTGGATCAAAATTACCCTAATCCATTTAATCCAAGGACAAAAATTAGTTGGCAATCACCAGTAAGCGGCCGGCAGATATTAAAAGTTTATGATCTATTAGGGAATGAAATTGCAACACTTGTAGATGAATTTAAACCTGCTGGAAAATATAATGTACAATTTAATAGTAACAATTTTAGTTCAGGAATATATTTTTATAAACTACAAGTTGGTCAATATTCAAAATCGAAAAAAATGATTTTAATTAAATAATAACTATTAGAAATCTATTCATAATACTGGTATTTTTATTACAACAAACTAAAAAATATTTTATAGGAGAGATAAAATGCACGAGAAAAGCGTTGAGCTTTTAAACAAAGCTATTGCAGATGAGCTATTTGCAGTTCATCAGTATATGTACTTCCATTTTTTATGTGATGATCAAGGTTATGATTTGTTAGCCGGATTATTTAAACGCACTGCAATTGATGAAATGCTTCACGTTGAAAAATTAGCTGAAAGAATTTTATTCTTAAAAGGTGAAGTTGAAATGAAAGTCGGTGGAGAAGTAGAAAAAATAAAAGATGTTGCAAAGATGTTAGAAAAAGCAGCAAATATGGAACAGGAAAGTGCACGCGATTACAATCTTTGGGCAAATCAATCTTCAGCGAATGCTGATTCAGCAACGAAGCAAATATTTGAAGGTTTGGTTGCTGATGAAGAAAGACATTATGATCAGTATGACACTGAAGCTGATAATCTTAAAAAGTTTGGAGACAGATATCTTGCACTTCAGTCAATCGAAAGAAGCAAAAATCTTTCTGCGATGGGACGACCTGTGGAATAAGAATAATTAGTTTACATAAGGCTGATATTTTAATCAGCCTTTTTTTATTTTAAACTATGAGAAATGATATTACAGGAATAATCCTTTGCGGCGGGAAAAGTTCAAGAATGCAGACAAACAAAGCACTGTTAAAACTTGGAAACTCAACTGTGATTGAAATTATTCTTAATGAAATGAGAAAAGTCTTTTATGAAGTTATAATAAGTGCAAATGAGTGTGATGAGTTTTCTTTTCTTAATATTCCAATCATAAAAGATATTCAAATAGACCGCGGACCCTTAAGTGGAATTTACTCTGCTCTAAAAAATTCAAAAACTTCTAGAAACTTTATTGTTACCTGTGATCTTCCACTAATCAATTCTAAAATTATAGAATATATTTCCAAAGATGAATCGGGTAAAGAAATTATAATTCCAACTATAAATGGAATTCCGCAAAGATTATTTGGCATTTATAGTAAATCAGTGATAGAAAAAATTGAAGAGATATTTAGATTATCAGAAATAGATAAAATGGTTAAAGGCAGTGTTTATGATTTACACCAAAGAGTTGAAGTGGAATCAATCGTAGTTGATCATCTTCAGTTTTATAATGATAATATGTTTTTGAATATGAACACTCCTGATGATTATGAAAAGATTAAAAAATATTTTAACTAAAAGTGAAAGCAATTATTAGAAATACTGCTTTCGTTTTACTTTCATTTTTTATTACATATTTTATTGCTGATTACTTTTCACAAAAATATTTTATTAAAACTAATTTTAATGGATGTGTTAATTGCCATGATGAAATGACGGGTTTTGAGGAATCTCATTCACCGGATAAAGTTGGTTGCAATGCCTGTCACCTTGGTAATGCGAATACAACAAATAAAGATTATGCTCACAAAGGAATGATACTTATTCCGGGTAATCTTTCTGATGCATCAAAAACCTGCGGTGTTACTGGTTGCCATCCAGGGATTCCTGAACGAATTAACAACTCGTTAATGAACACAATGAGTGGAGTTATTTCAGTTAACCGGTTCACTTTTGATGAACTGGAAACGCCGG
>CALLZX010000433.1 GCA_937858935.1 uncultured Ignavibacteriales bacterium
GCAACAAATGATGACACAATCTTTCCAAATGCGCCACCGATGATAGCACCGACTGCAAGATCAACAACATTACCACGCATTGCAAATTCTTTGAATTCTTTAATCATACTCATTTTGAGTTCCTCCTGAAAAATGGTTGAAATATTAAAATAAATTGAAGTGTTGATGAAATATAAAAATTCTATGGCAATATAAAAAAGAAACCGCAGCAAAACTGCGGTTTCATAAAAATGAATAAGATGAATTAACCTATTCGATTTATTTCATCAATAACATTTTCTTTGTTTCAGAAAAATTATCTGTCTGCAATGAGTAGAAATAAATTCCACTTGGAAGATTAGATGCATTAAAATCTAACTGATGATATCCTTGTTCCTGAGACTGATTAACTAGAACAGCAACTTCTTCGCCCAAAGCATTCATCACTAAAAGTTTAACATTTGTTTTTTCTTTTAAAACATAAGCAATCTTAGTTGATGGGTTGAATGGGTTAGGATAATTTTGATTGAGTACATAACTATCAAGATTTAATACTTCAACTTCAATGGCATCTGAATATTCAAAGACTCCATTGAAATCAATTTGTTTTAGTCGATAAGAATAATTGCCAGCAGAAACATTTTTATCAACATAAGAATATTCACTTTGATTTGTGGTTGTTCCATTACCTCTTACAAATCCAACAGTGATAAATTCAGAATTAGCAGTGCTTCTTTGAATTTCAAATCCATTATTGTTTATTTCTGTTGCTGTTGACCAATTTAATGTAACTTGCTGATTTTGAGAAACTGCGGTAAATGAAGTTAATTCAACAGGAAGTACAACTCCATCCAATTTTAATATTGTACCTGAATTACCGACGGCCCAGCAATAATTTCCTGAGGTTGCAACCCAGTACAAAGTTTGTGTTGTTCCTGTAGTTAATGGTATCCAGGTGGCTCCGCCATCCTTAGTATAATTGCTAACACCAGAACTACCAACTGTAACATAAGCTCCATATGTCGGTACATTTACAATAGATCTAAATCCTACACCAGCTAAAGATGATGTTGTCCAGTTTGTTCCGCCATCACTTGTTGTGGCAGTAGTATTGTCTAAACATACTATAAGTCCATTATTTTGATCAGCGAATGAAACAAAACTTGAACCACCAAGAATTGCTGGGAATGATGAACGCGTCCAGTTTAACCCCTGGTTTGTTGATTTATAAACAAAATCTGTTGTACCAGCTGAAGTATAAGATGTAAACCAAGCACTATTTCCAAGGGTAAATAAATTACAAGCAACACCTACTTCACCAGCGGCGCCGTCTGCAGGAGGATAGTTTCCAACAGGTACTCTGTTCCAATTTGTTCCGCCATTGGAAGTAGTTAATATTTCCCAATCATTTGAACCGACTGGATCAGGATCCCCAAAATAAACACCATTGTTTGCATCAAACATTCTTAGGCCATCACCAAAACCGGTAGGATTATTATACTGCGATGTCCATGAAGTTCCGCCATCAGTCGTTTTCCATATACTAACATCAGCTGAACCGCCAACTGTTCCTGTAACCCAAGCTGTTGTGGCATCAAAGGCATCAATTGTATACATCGTTGAACCAGCATTAGGTGAAGTTACTGCTGCCCATGTTGTACCGCCGTCTGTGGTTTTTAATACCACACCGCTGTTACCGCAAGCCCAAAGAACATTGTCATTAACTGCTTTTATGTTTCTTAGACGAGTGGTTATACCGCTGGTCTGTGGTATCCATTGTGAAAAAATTTCTGTTGCTGAAAGTACCACGAGAGAAAGAACAAGAATGGAAGAAAGGAGAGATCTTTTCATACTTTACTCCTGATTTATTTTGAGGTTATTTAATTGTAGGAACTTTTAATTAATAATAATTTATTAACTGATTTTAACCTAATAAAATCAAAACCATTTGTCAATTAGATATTGAAAAGTAAAATTGACTTTTAACAACATTAGTTTAATAAAAAGGCGGCTATCAGCCGCCAAATAATTTTTCATTATTTTTTTAATCTTACTGGTCCGGCAGCTTTAACTTCATCTGAAGTGTCTTTCTCAAACAGCTTAAAGTTTTCTACAAATCGTGCTGCAAGTGCATCATACTTTTTCCAGTACTCATCTTTATTTCCCCAAGAGTTTGATGGGTCGAGAACGTCCTCTGGAACTTCAGGACAAGTTAGCGGCACTTCAAATCCAAATAATTTATCTTTTCTAAATTTTACTTTTTCAAGTTTACCTTCTAAAGCTGCGTTTAAAAGATTTCTTGTATGACGAATACTAATTCGTTTACCAACTCCAAATCTTCCGCCAACCCAGCCGGTATTTACAAGCCAAACATTTGCGTTATGCTTTAACATTCTTTCTTTTAACATCGCAGCATACTCGTAAGGATGACGAACCATAAATGGCGCACCAAAACATGCGGAGAAAGTTATCTGCGGTTCGATACCAAGCCCGATTTCCGTTCCAGCTATTTTAGAAGTGTATCCACTTATAAAGTGATACTGTGCTTGCGCCGGATTTAACTTTGCAATCGGAGGCATTACCCCTGAAGCATCGCAGGTTAGGAAGATAATATTTTTGGGATGTGTTCTTACATATCCATCAGGAACAACGTTCGGAATAAAACTTAAAGGATAAGAACATCTTGTATTTTCTGTAATATGATCATCATCCAGATCAATGTATCTGCTAACAGGATCGTAAACAACATTTTCTAATATCGTTCCAAAGCGTCTTGTAGTAGCATAGATTTCTGGTTCTTGTTCTGCGGATAGACGAATAACTTTTGCATAACATCCACCTTCAAAGTTGAACACGCCTTCATTACTCCAGCCATGTTCATCATCGCCAATTAAATTTCTTTTGGGATCAGCAGAAAGAGTTGTTTTACCTGTTCCGCTTAATCCAAAAAATAAAGCAACATCTTTATCTTTGCCAACATTTGCAGAGCAATGCATCGGAAGAACATCTTCAAATGTTAGTAAGAAATTTAGAAGTGTGAACACAGATTTTTTTATCTCTCCACCGTAAAGAGAGTTCGCAATAATTGCTGTACGTTGTGCAAAGTTTAAAATTATTCCTGTCTCACTTCTTGATCCATCTATTGCAGCTTCTAACTTAAAGCTAGGCAAACAGATAACAGTAAAATCTGGTACAAACTTTTTAAGTTCATCCCTGTCTTCAGTTGTTATGAACATATTTCTTGCAAACAAACTGTGCCATGCTTTTTCAGTAATTATTCTTATCGGCATTTTATAATCAGGATCAGCACCAACATAACAATCCTGTACAAATAATTCTTCGCCTTGGCAAAAAGCCTGAACTCTTCCCATCAACTGATTAAACTTTTCAGAACTGAAAGGGCGG
>CALLZX010000434.1 GCA_937858935.1 uncultured Ignavibacteriales bacterium
ATTTCGGCACAACCTTTGGATAATCATACTCAACAAACAAACACAAACACATAAAAGGAGTTCTCAAATGAAAAAGAAAAATCTTATAAGCGTTCTCTCAACTGTAGTGCTTATGGCTGTGCTGTTCTCATCTGCAATTTTTGCCCAGGATGAACCAAAGCAGGAAAAAAATCAAGTTCAGAATCAGGTTAAGAGTGAATTAAAAACTCAAACTAAAGAACATGGCAATCAGTTTATCGATGTAAATAATGATGGTTACAACGATAATGCTCCAGATGCTGATGGTGACGGTATTCCGAATGGCAGAGATGAAAATTATACGGGTTCAAAAAATAGAAAAAATGGAAAAGGTTTTGTTGATTTGAACGGGGATGGATTAAATGACAATGCTTTTGATTCGGATGGTGATGGAATCCCGAATGGCAAAGATCCTGATTTTGTAAAACCTGAAGATGGAACCGGACAAAAAAATATGAAGGGTAAAAACAATCAGAACAAATCTGGTGGAAATAAATATGGTCCTGGAAACGGAACTGGTAATAATGGTGTTGGACCAAAAGACGGGACGGGTAATGGATCTGGTAATGGAACAGGAACTTGTGACGGTACTGGACCAAAAGGTAACCGTGGCGGAAGAAAATAAATAATTAATTAAATAAAGCGATGCTCAAAATGAGCATCGCTTTTTATACATGAAATAAAGTGAGGATAAAATGAAAAAGTTAACAGCAAAAATTCTTGGACTAGTTCTTTTTGCTTTTTTCTTAGCTGGTTGTAATGTAAACACAGATGTTATTTCACCGGAAACTGAATTATCTAAATCGGGCAATATTAATTTTATTTCACCCGATGGCGGAACATATACAGTAACACAGGAAGAGATTGATGGATTAATTCATATGAGAATTGAGGAAAAACTTGCTCGTGATGTTTATACAGCTATGGGTACAACCTACAACGCACAAGTATTCTTAAATATTAAACTTAGTGAACAAGCCCACATGACAGCAGTTAAAAGAATGCTGGACAAATATAGTATCCCAGATCCGTTAACCTCAGATGAAGTTGGCGTATTTCCAGATGCAACTTTTCAAGCACTTTACGATCAGCTTATTGCTCAAGGCAACGTTTCTTTAAACGATGCATTGCTGGTTGGTGTTGCGATTGAAGAACTTGATATTGCAGATCTTGAAGATCAGTTAACAAATGTTGTAACAAATCCGGGTATAATAAGATTATATACAAATCTTAAAGCCGGCTCAATAAGTCATCTTGCTGCCTTTAACAAAAATTTGATTGGATGTGTTAGATCTTTAGCTTCGGAGTGATAATGGATTGACCGCTAGATTGTTCTTAGTGTTTTATTTCTATTTGCCTGGAAGACGACTTAAAAAAGTCGTCTTCTATTTTACATTTAAATAAGTTAATAAGTTTTAATTTCTTTAATTTTGGAATACTCTACGGGGAGTAATAAATGTTTTCTGTTTCTGGTTCGACAAAAAATATTCAGCCTGCTTTTGTGTGGTTTATTAAAATCCGCATACTTCCCATTTCTATATCCAGCAAATCCGATATTCAAACACATTCATATTCAAAATCAAATTTCGAGGCTTTCTATGAAAATAATTAAATTACTTTCAGTCTCATTACTATTTGTTTTTATTTCTGCCGCAAATCTATTTTCTCAAACAAAAGCCGGTGCAGATGCTCTTGGATCGAGAAAATATGATGAATATAAAACACCCCAATTTTGCGGTTCATCCTGCCACGTTGATTTTTATCAGCAGTGGAAACAGGCAATGATGTCTCAAGCCTACACTCATCACTGGGATGAGATTGAATATTTTGAACTTGCTGTTCCCCATGCAGAAAAAGATCCGCTTGTTGCAGAAGTTAAAGCAGGATGCAATGGATGCCACGCACCAATTTCTTTTTTAGTCGGGGATGTTCCTCCACCAAAACCAGAAATGAATTCAAGAGCAAATGAATCTGTATCCTGCGATGTATGTCATACGGTTTCAGGATTTGAAGGCGAGATACCACATAATTTTAATTTTGTTTCTAATCCAACAGACGGCAAAACTAAATATGGCCCAAGAGGAACCGGAAATTCACCCGAGCATAAAATCATAAAGTCAGATTTTCTAAAGTCAGCGGATTTTTGCGGAACATGTCATAATGAAATGTCACCATTTGGTGTTTGGGTAAAATCAACTCATCTGGAATGGAAAGAAGGACCATATTCTAAAGAAGGTGTGCAATGCCAGAATTGCCATATGACTCAGGCAGAAGGTTATACTGCGGCAATGGGAAATAAATATCCGGATACATGGCAGCATTTATTTCATGGAGCTCACGATCCTGGAAAAGTTAAAGGAACAATTGAATTACGAATTCATCCGGATATTCGAGAAGCTGAACCCGGAGAAACTGTTAAGTTTACAGTTGCACTTTTCAATCAAAAAACAGGACACAAATTTCCTACCGGTTCGGTTGAAGATAGAATTGTTTGGATGCATGTAGAAGCGGTTGATGCAAAAGGAAATGTTTATCATCTGCCTGTTAACAAAAAAGGATTTGAGGGTGAAGAATATACAATTGGTGCGGATGTTTTAGCTTACCAGGATATGAGCATCGCAAAGAATGATCCGAACTTTAAAGGTGTGCAGCGTGATGGGATCCCAATCGGAGATAGAATTTTTAGAATGGCTTATTTCGATCCGCAAGGGCGAATGACGATTCAACAATGGAATACAAAATCACTTGGTGTTGATTACAGGCTTGGACCACGCGAAACGAAATTGGAATATTTTACATTCAATCTGCCGGATAATGTTGCACCAGGGGAGTTAAAAGTAACGGCAGTACTTAACTATCAAAAATTACTTAAACCTGTTGCTGATTTTCTTAACGTTCCTGATGAGGAAGAAGAAATAATTAAAGTTAATGAGCACTCAACTTTTATAACGGTATTACCATAAATAACTGATTGTCATTGCGATCCCGACTTCAGACGGGAGAAGCAATCTAATAATTAAATAGATTACTTCGTCGAGGACTCTTCGCAATGACTTAAAAAAATAGAGGATTATATGAAAAAAATAATGTTACTTATTATCTTAGCTATTATCATTACTGCAATAGCAGCATCAGACATTTTCGCCATACCGGCATTTGCAAGAAAGTATAATATGACTTGCAAAACCTGTCACTCACCATTTCCTTCACTAAAAGCCTACGGAAATGAGTTTGCAGGAAATGGATTTCAACTTCAAGATCAGGATGCACCTAGATATTTTGTAGAAACCGGTGATCCGGAACTTTCACTTATTCGTGATCTTCCTCTTGCATTAAGACTGGAAGGGTATGTTACATACAATCAAGGCAACACCGAGCAATCTGATTTTACTGCACCGATAGTATTTAAACTTTTATCTGGTGGTGCTATTACAAAAGATGTTGCTTACTATGTTTACTACATTCTTGAAAATGGTGAAGTTGGAAAACTTGAGGATGCATGGTTAATGTTTAACAATGTTGCCGGAAGTGAACTTGATCTAACGCTGGGACAATTTCAGGTGTGTGATCCGTTGTTTAAAAGAGAACTTCGATTGACAAGAGATGATTACTATATAT
>CALLZX010000435.1 GCA_937858935.1 uncultured Ignavibacteriales bacterium
AAGAATAAAATCTTTTACAACAATATTATCATCTTCAACGGAAGATACTTGATCTATAACATGCACAATAAACTTCTGTCCGAAATTCCATCGATCTTGTGAGTTATTAAATCCATCTCCATTTACACTGTTACCTGCAGAGAAAATTGTATCTGTATATACCTGATTTGCAGCAGTAAAATTAAAGGTCCAGCTTACTGATCCGCCAGAAAATGTTTTCGGGTTTGTGTGTGTAAGTTCTGATAACATTAATTGTGATGATGCGTCAACAGGATTTAACGTTCCAAGAAATGATGCAATATTAAATCCACCTTGAACAGCAGGCCCTCCGGATAATGTTATCTGATAATCGCCGGATTGCCCCTTTATTAATGTATCCGGACCCGTGATCTGAACCTGAACTGAATTATCTCTCTGAACATTATGACAGGTACATCCAACTCCATTCTTTTCGGTTCTTCCGACTATGCCGGTAAATTTTGATATCCCGGCATAAATTAAAGCACCAAAAATAATCACCAGGAAAAATGTAGTAATATATTTCATTTTGTCTCCTAATTAAACAAATTACGGGTTATACGTAGTAGTGACACAAATGAATAAAAGGTGACAGGGTTTTTAATTTATTTTTTTTGAGAGAAGAACAATAGGATCAGAAGTGTTGTCTGATTAAGAAAAATTCAACGAATAAAAAAGAAAATTGAGATTTATTAAATCATTCTTTCAGTAAACCAATTATATTTACTTATAATATTTTTGTTTTTACTGCAAAGGAACATAATGAAACACGCTGCCGTGTATTACTCTTCAATTTTCACTTTATTTTGCTTCACTTTTTTAATACTAAGTTGCAATGATACAATAGATCAACCCTTAGTTTTATCAACAACGCCAAGTGGTGAACAGATAGAAAATAGTAGGTTTGCAAAATTTGTAAATGAACTTAAAGATTTACCTATTGATCAACGTACAGCTGTAATAAAGAATTTTATTAGTGATTATCCTGTCTCACCGATTATTGAAAATAACCTTGCCTGCTTTTATTGGTATGGTAAAGCAAACTCTGTTTTGATAAATGGGGATATCCAATTGGGATGGGAAAGACCTGATACAATGGAACCAATTTCTTGCGGTGATGAGAAATTATTTTATAGAATCTACTCACTGCCCGCCGATGCTCGTGTAGATTATCAATTTATTGTTGATGGAACAATAATAACAGACCCACGTAATCCCATCATTACTCCAAGCGGATTTGGACTTCATTCACAATGTGCAATGCCAATGTTTAAATCAGATAATGTACTTCTGTATCGTGCAGATATTCTTCATGGAACGATTGATAGTCTTTTCTTTGAGAGCAAACAAACATCTATACAGCCTCGATCATTAAAAATATACAAACCGGCTAATTATGATTCGCTTAATTCATTACCTGCTTTGTATGTTAATGATGGATTTAAAGCAATTGATTATTGTTCTTATATAAACGTACTAGATAATTTGATTGCAGATAAGAAAATAAAACCAGTGCTGGTTGTGTTTCTGGATTTTGTTGAGAACGATCAGGATTATTTCTTAAACAAAACAGATGAATATTTTAACGCGGTTTGTAACGAGCTCGTTCCTTTTATTGATGCAAAGTATAATACATCTAAACAAGCTAAAGATAGAGTGGTAGCTGGAATTTCAGCTGGAGCACATATTTCACTTCTAACTGCGCTTAAAAGACCCGATGTATTTTTAAATGCTGCAGGACAATCACCAACAACTACTGAGGAACTTTTTGATGCTATTGATTCTGCATCTAAACTTGGACAGACCAAAGAGATGCTTAAGTTATATTTTGATGTTGGCAGGTTTGATCTTGTACAAAGTGGAATTGACAATAATTCATTTCTTTATGCAAATCAGTTGCTCAGCAAAGAATTGAAAAACGCCGGCATCAATCACATCTTTAATATTTTTAATGACGGACATGAATGGGCAAGCTGGCGCGAAAGAACTGACAAGATATTAATTTATTTTTTTAATAAGTAA